>CAUEKL010000203.1 GCA_959018215.1 uncultured Gemmiger sp. | reverse complement strand
TCCAGGGCCGCAGCCCTGGTCGGCGTCCACCGCATCGAAACGGTGGCGGTTTTTCCGTCGCTTTTTGGCGGCAAAAAGCGACAACACTCCGGCAGGCAGCCGCTTGCCAGGAAAACCGCATCGGAACGGCGAGCTCTTTTCGTTTCCTTTTTGTGTACGAAAAGGAAAGACTAAACGGCTGCCAGCCGTCCGCCCCGACAAGTTTTCCACATATTCCGCCCCATATTGTGGAAAAGACAAAACTTTCCCCCAAAAACACCCCATATTTTGCGCCCGGGCAAAAAATCCCGGGGCGGCAAAAACCGGGACAGGATGGATTTTTTGCACAAAAAGGTATTGACAAGACGTGGTTTTATCCTTTATAATCAAAGTCTGCAAGGCTGCCCCCAGGAACCGGGCATTGCCGAAAGCGATTTTTATCACTAAGGATCAAGCCCGCCAGGGGAGAACCGCGTAAAGGAGGAAAAAAAGATGAAGCAGACTTTCCAGCCCAAAAAGCGTCAGCGCAGCCGCGTCCATGGCTTTTTGAAGCGTATGGCCAGCAAGAACGGCCGTAAGGTTCTGGCACGCCGTCGCGCCAAGGGCCGCAAGAGCCTGACCGTCTGAGGTTAAGGCAACCCGATAACGAGCACCAAAGGCCGCTGAGTATGTTCAGTGGCCTTTTTTGCTAAACAACCGCCACCGAAAGAGGCCCAAAAGGATGAAATACCGCGTTCTGAACAAAAACCGGGACTTTACCCGCATTTACAGCCGGGGCAAAAGCTACGTGCACCCCCACATGGTGCTGTATGTGGCCAAAAACCGCCTGGGTACCACCCGCATCGGCCTGACCGCCACCAAAAAGGTGGGCGGCGCGGTGCAGCGAAACCGCGCCCGCCGTGTGATGCGCGCCGCCCTGCAGGAGCACCTCTCGCAAAATGTCGGCGGATATGATATAATTTTGGTAGCCCGCGGCCGCACCCCCTACCTGAAAAGTACCCAGGTCAGCCGGACTTTCAGCCGTCTGCTGCAGAAGGCCGGATTGCCGGACAAGGCCCCTGTTGCTCAGGCAACAAAAGCGGCCCCCAAGGCGGCACCTGCCCTTCGGGAAGAGGGCGCGGGAAAATGATCGTCCGCGGCATGGTGGCCCTGATCCGGGGGTACCAGAAGCACATCAGCCCCCATCTGGGGCACCATTGCCGGTTTGTGCCCACCTGCAGCGAGTATGCGGTGCAGGCACTGCAGGTACACGGGCCCGTGAAGGGACTGCTGCTGGCGGTGTGGCGGATCCTGCGCTGCAACCCTCTGGGCAAGTTCGGGTTTGACCCGGTGCCGCCCAAGGGGCGGTGGGTCAGTGAGGAACGGAAGCTGACGAGAGGGTGATATTTTTCCCCCCGGGACGCCCCTTTTTGTTTTGGGTCACTGGTGTGCTGCGGGGGAAACGGCAGGTTGCCGGGAGCTCTTTCCTTTTCGTGCCCGAAAAGGAAACGAAAAGGGCCCGCCGTTCCGATGCGGCGGCCGCCGGCTGGGGCTGCGGCCCCAGACCCCAAGATGCGGCCACCTTGCGACGGCCTTCTCAGGCCCTGGGGGGCCTGAGTAAGGAATGGATTTTAATGGCGCGGCCAAAAGGTCACTGGTAAAAGGGAAGAAAGTAACCGGGCTAGGTGCAACCTTGGCAGATGGCTTTTTCAAGCAGCTGTTACTGGGAAATGGTATTAAATCATTTTCCTTGCTCACCGGTCTCCAGACCGGTGAGAAGGCCGTCGTCAGGTGGCCGCACCGGGTCCAGGGTGAAACCCTGGTCGGCGTCCACCGCCTCGAAACGGTGGGACTTTTCGCTTCCTCTTGGTCACAAAAGGAAGGACACTCCGGCAGACGGCCGCCTGCCAAGAAGCAAGGCGCTAAACAACCCCACCGCCGCTGTGCGGCACCTCCCCTTGCACAGGGGAGGCGTAAGAAAAAAGCCGCCAACTCTTTCCACAATTCCCGCAAAAATTGTGGAAAACCAAACCATTGTCTCCTTATGTCTTTGCCCCGCGCGGCAGAGACCTTCGAACATAAAATACTATGTCCTGTGCGCGGACGGGGCGGAATGGAACGACTATGGGTTTTCTCGCAATTATCCTGGGACCGGTGATGGCGCTCGTCTATCAGCTGATCCCCAACTACGCCGTCACGATGATCGTTTTCACCGTGCTTGTCCGCCTGCTGCTGCTGCCTCTGGCCATCAAACAGCAGAAATCCACCGCCAAGATGGCTGTATTCCAGCCGATGATCAATGAGATCCAGCAGAAATACAAGAACAATCAGGAAAAACAGAACGAAGAGCTCATGAAGCTCCAGCAGGAATATGGCTATAACCCCATGTCCGGCTGTCTGCCCATGATCCTGAACCTGCTGGTCCTCTTCGGCGTTATCGAGGTGGTGTACCGCCCCGTGCGCTACATCCTGGGCATCCCCGCCGATGTCATCACCGCCGCCTGCCAGGAACTGGGCATCGCCACCAACAACGTCACCCTGATGCAGAGCACCCTGATCTCCCAGATCCAGGCCGGTGCCGCCTGCAGCGCCCTGAGTGCCGACCAGTATGCCGCCATCCAGGACTTCAACACCAGCTTCCTGGGCTTCCAGATGACCGGCGCCGCCGGCTTTGCCATCACCCCGCTGGCCATCTTCCCCATCCTGGCAGCCCTGACCATGTTCATCTCCTACTTCATCACCCAGAAGCTGTCCGGCATGGGCGGCCAGATGCAGGGCAGCATGAAATTCATGATGCTGGCCATGAACCTGATGTTCGTCTGGTTCTGCTTCACCGCCCCCGTTGGCTTCTGCCTGTACTACACCGTGGGCAACATCTGCCAGATCGGCCAGAGTTTCTTGACCTACAAGATCTACAGCCCCGAAAAGTTCAAGGCCCAGTACCAGGCTGAACTGGCCGCCAAGAAGGCCGCCAAGAAAGCCACCCACACCGTGGTGGTGGAAGAAAAGGGCCAGAAGGTGGAAAAGAGCGTCAACCAGAAGGAACTGGACAAGATGCGTCTGAACCGCGCCCGGGAACTGGATTCCCAGAAATACGCCGGGGAGCGTACCACCCCTCTGACCGAGGCCGAACGCCTGGAGATGGAAATCGAAGGCAAAAAGGGCCGCCGCCGCAAGAAGTAAGCGGCCAAGGTGAACACCAAGCCCTTTTGTGAAAAGGGCATAGATAGGAGGAAGTCAACATGCGCGAAATCGAAATGACCGCCAAGACCGTGGAGGAGGCTGTGGAAGCCGCCTGCCGCGAGCTGGGCGTGGACCGCGACGACCTGGGCGTAAGCTATGAGGTGTTGGAATTCCCCACCCGCAAGCTGTTCAAGACCATCCCGGCCAAAGTCAAGGTGACGGTGGAAGAGCCGGAAGCCGAGGAAGCCAAGGCAGCACCGGCCCCGGTGGCCGAAGCGCCCCAGGCGGAACCGGCGGAAGAGACTCCCGCCGCCCCGGCCGAAGAGCCCGAAGCGGCGCCCGCTGCCCAGGCGGAACCCGAAGCGGAGGCGGAGGCCGATAACGGCGAAGTGCCTCTGGACATCGCCGCCGACCCCCAGCTGCAGGCCGCCGTGGACTACCTGACCCCCATCTTCAACCTGCTGGGCGCCAAGGACTTCACCTTCCGGGCGGTCAAACAGGGCGAGGCCACCATCCTGAAGGTGGACGGGGAGCACATGGGCGTGCTCATCGGCCGCCGTGGTGAGACCATGGAGAGCCTGTCCTACCTGGCCAGCCTGGTCATCAACCGGATGGAAGGCCCCTACATCAAGCTGGGCATCGACGTGGGCGGCTACCGCGGCAAGCGGGAGGACGACCTGCATGCCCTGGCCCGCCGCATTGCCGAGCGGGTGCAGCGCACCGGCTGCTGCTACGAGATGGAGCCCATGAACCCCTACGAGCGGCACATCATCCACACCGCCATCGCGGGCATCGAGGGTGTGCGCAGCGAGAGCAAGGGCGAAGGCAAGGACCGCCGTGTGGTCATCTACTCCACCGATCCCGACGCCAGCAACCTGCCCGACCGGGAGAGCATCGGCCGCCGCAGCCATGGTCCCCGCCGTGACGACCGCCGCGGCCGCGGTCCCCGCCGTGACGGCCGGGGCGGCAACCGGGGCGGACGCGGACCCCGCCGGGAAGGCGGCCGCGGCTACGGCAAGGGCCCCCGGAATTCCGGCGTGCCCGGCCGTGAGTTTGCTTCGGCTCCCCGTGACCCGGAAGCCAAGCCCCAGGCCCCGGCCCGCAGCACCCGCATCAACGACAGCGATGATTTTGAGATGTTCGGCAAGATCGAGCTGTAAGAACTGAATCAGTTCAACACCCCTGTACCGGAAACGGTATGGGGGTGTTTGTTTTGTGTTTCTTTTGGGGTGGCGGCGGGGGAGGGGAGAGCGGCGACCCGGAAAG
>CAUEKL010000202.1 GCA_959018215.1 uncultured Gemmiger sp. | reverse complement strand
GCCAGACTGTCCTCCACATGCCCGGGCAGGGCCAGATGCCGCACGATTACCCCGCGCTGCAGGTATCCGTCCTTTCCGAACACCGGCGCTCCTGCCAGGCGCAGCATCTCGCACAGAGCCGCGTCCGCCACGGCGGGATAATCCGCCGCCCGGGACAGTTCCGCCGCCAGGGCAGGGGAGGCGTATTTGTAATCGGTGAGCCAGATGTCCACATAGGGCTGCAATGCCTGTACGGTTTCCACCGTTTCATACCCGCCGGTGTTGTAGACCACCGGCAGATGCAGGCCCCGGCCGCGGGCGTCGTCCAGGGCGGCGGTCACCCAGGGCAGCCACTGGGTGGCGGTGACCAGATTGATGTTCTGCGCGCCCTTGTTCTGCAATTCCAGAAAGATTTCGGCCAGGCGGTGCTCATCGATATACTTGCCCAGGCCCTGCTGGCTGATGGCATAATTCTGGCAATAGCAGCATCCCAGGGCACAGCCGGTGAAAAACACCGTGCCGCTGCCGGTGGGAGCGTTGGGGTCACCGCTCAGACAGGGCTCCTCCCAGTGATGCAAGGCGGCGCGGGCCACCCGCAGGGTGCCGCCGGCCCCGCACACACCGGTCTTGCCTGCGGCACGGTCGGTTCCGCAGGCCCGGGGACACAGTTGACAGTGATGGGGAAGAACGGGCATGGCAGATTCTCCTTTGTAAAAAGATAGTCTTTTGATAAACAGTTTAGCACAAAACGCCAAAATGTGGTATACTAATAAGAACCGGGCGGTAAGACCCTGTATGGGTTGAAAAAACCGCATACAAACGAAACAAAAGGAGATCCGCTATGTCTACCCCTCATAACCGCGCCGAAAAAGGCGATTTCGCCCGCACCGTCCTGATGCCCGGCGACCCGCTGCGCGCCAAGTTCATTGCCGAGACCTTCCTCGAATCCCCCCGCCTTGTCACCGATGTCCGTGGTATGCTGGGCTACACCGGCACCTACCAGGGCCGCCCCGTCAGCGTGATGGGCAGCGGCATGGGTATGCCTTCCATCGGCATCTATTCCTATGAACTCTACACCCAGTACGGGGTGGAGAACATCATCCGCATCGGTTCCGCCGGTTCCTACACCGACAAAGCCAAGCTGTTCGATGTGCTGCTGTCCACCGGGGCTTATTCCGAGAGCAACTACGCCGTGACCCAGTCCGGCGATACCGACGAGATCCAGCGCCCCAGCGAGGCGTTGAACGATGCCCTGCGCCGCAGCGCTGCCGCCCAGGATATCCCGCTCATCGAGGGCGTCATTCATTCCGCCGATGTATTCTACCGGGAACCCAGTGACGAAAAGCCTGCCTACTGGGAACGTCTGCGGGATGAAAAGGGCTGCCTGGCCGTGGAGATGGAAAGCTTCGCACTGTTCCATAACGCCAAGGTCTTGGGCAAGAATGCCGCCTGCCTGCTGACCATCTCGGACAGCTTTGTCTCGCCGGAGATCACCACGGCGGAGCAGCGCCAGACCAGCTTTACCGCCATGATGAAGGTGGCTCTGGGGGCCCGGCTGTGAGCGGGGCACTTTCGGCCGAAACCCGTTCCGAATTGATTCGGGCGGCGTTTGCGGCCCGCCAATTTGCTTATGTGCCGTACTCTCACTTCCGGGTGGGCGCGGCGCTGCTGGCCCGGGACGGCCGGGTCTTTACCGGCTGCAATATCGAAAATGCCGGCTACACCCCCACCAACTGTGCCGAGCGCACGGCTTTGTTCAAGGCGGTCAGCGAGGGTGTGACCCGGTTTACGGCTATTGCCATTGTGGGCAGCCTGGAAGGCAAGACCAATGAGTTGGTCACAGGTCCCTGCGGGGTCTGCCGCCAGGCACTGTACGAATTCGGTGGTCCGTCCCTGATCGTCATTATGGCCAAAAGCGAGGAAGATTACGTTGAGACCACTCTCGGCGAATTGCTGCCCTACGGTTTTGGCCCGCAGAATCTGGAAATCGATCCCGACTAAAAGGAGTTTTCTGTTTTTATGTATCAGTACCCGCGTTTTCGTAAGTTTCAACATCGGCTGACCGCCGTGTTCTGCGGTCTTGTGGCCGCATCGCTGTGTGCCTGTTCGGCATCGCCTTCCTCGTCCTCGGGCGCGCAGCCTGTGGAGGAATCTCCCCTGGTGGATGACAGTTTGTATGTCTTTGACGTGACGGATTCCTCCGCAACGCTGACCGGGCAGGGAAGCACGGTGGCTTTTGTAGCCGATACCGCCGGGGCGGAAACCGGCCCCGATGCCGCGCTGTGGCGGGGGGTACAGACCTTTGCCGACACCTTCGGCTATACGGCCCAGCTCTACCAGGCGGAAGAGGATTCCCTGGAATCCCGGGAAAACGCGCTGCGTTCGGCGGCGGAAAGCGGTGCGGTCATGGTGGTTTGCCGCGGCGATGAAATGTCGGCGGCACTGTACAACATCCAGAACAACTATCCGTCGGTGGCGTATCTTTCGTTTGACGGCGAGCCTCATACCGAGGATTATACTTCCTATCAGACAGCGTCCAACACCCGCTGCATCATGTTCAGCGAAGAGCAGGCAGCCTATCTGGCCGGCTATGCGGCGGTCATGGACGGAAAGACCAAACTGGGATTTGTAGGCTCCGAGGCCATGCCGGGCAATGTGCGCTACTGCACAGGTTTTTTGCAGGGCGTGGATGCTGCGGCCCAGAGTCAGGGCGTACAGACCAGTGTGGAAGTCTGGTTCGTGGGCAGTGAAGATGCCGGCGAAGTGGTGACCCAGCGTATGGGGGAATGGTATGGCGACGGTGTACAGGCTGTCATGGCAGCCGGTGACGGCACACTGCAGGGGTGCATTGATGCTGCCCAGGGAACCGGCGCTGTCGTGATTGGTACCGATTGGGATTGCACCGAAACAGACAGTGTTGTGCTGACCAGCGCCATGAAGAACTATTCCGGTGAAGTCCAGCATGTGCTGTATGACTATTTCAAGGCCGGCGGCTGGGGCAATCTGGGAGGAACCACCACCCGGGTGGGAGCTTCCGAAAATGCAATTGGTCTGCCCCAGGTGAACTGGCGCATGACCGGATTTACCCAGCGGGAATACGAAAAGATTTACAAAAACCTGCACGACAGCGTGACCAAGGTGGAACGGCTTTCGGACATTTCCACCTTGCCGGAAACTCCCAACGTCGCCGTGGACGTTTTGGGATAATCGGCGTTTTGTTATGTTTTTGTAATGTGATTTCGTTGTTTTTTCCATTGAAAAAAACGAATAAATCCAGTATACTGAACCTGACAGGCGGGCGCTGTGGAGTGTTATGCACGCATGCGCCCGCTCTTTATTTTTACCTTTTCCCAATGAAAAAGGAGAGTACGAAATGAAAAAGTTCCTTTCGCTGAGCATGGCCGCTGTCATGGCGCTGTCTCTGGCCGCCTGCGGCAGCAGCGGTGACACCGCCGCTTCCGGCAGCACTGCCACCAACGCCACCGCCGAAGGTGCCGCTTCCGCCGAGATCACCGGCATCGCCCAGGTTTGCGACGTGGGCACCATCGATGACGAAAGCTTCAACCAGGGCTGCTGGACCGCGGTGGAAGCCTACGGCGAGGCCAACGGCATCGAAGTCAACTACTACCTGCCGCCGAGTGATGAAGCCAACGATGAGGATCGCCAGACCCTGATCCGCAACGCTGTGAATGACGGCGCCAACACCGTTGTCTGCGTCGGCTTCCTGTATGGGCCCTCCCTGGCCTGGGCTGCCACCGAATACCCGGATGTCCACTTCATCGCTGTGGACGTGACCGTGGCTGATATCGGCACCGAAACCATCCCCGAAAACGTCTACTGCATCACCTACAAGGAAGAGCAGGCCGGCTACCTGGCCGGTTATGCCGCTGTGAAGGACGGCTTCACCGAGCTGGGCTTCCTGGGCGGTATGGCCGTTCCCGCTGTCATCCGTTTCGGTTACGGCTATGTGCAGGGCGCTGATGCCGCCGCACAGGAACTGGGCACCAACGTCAACATCAAGTACTGGTACGGCGGCGCCTTCGCCGGCGATGCCAACATCACCGCCAAGATGGAGAGCTGGTACTCTGCCGGCACTCAGGTGGTCTTTGCCTGCGGCGGCGGTATCTACACCAGTGCCGTGGAAGCGGCTGTGAAGCACGACGGCAAGGTCATCGGCGTGGACGTTGACCAGAACTATATCGGCGAACAGGGCGTGGAAGACGGCAAGTACAGCTACAACCCGTTTGTGACCTCCGCCATGAAGGGCCTGAGCGAGGGCGTTACCGACGCTCTGGAGCATGTGGCCGCCGGTACCTGGGATACCATTGCTGGTACCAACTTCATCTATGGCCTGCAGGAGGGCGACTACGTCGGCCTGCCCACCGCCGAAGACAGCTGGAACTTCTCCACCTTCACTGTGGAAGAGTACGAGACTGTGCTGGAAAAGATCCGCAGCGGCGAGATCGTTGTGGACAACAACTCCGACGACGCCACCAAGCCTGCCACCAGCGAGTATGTGA
>CAUEKL010000201.1 GCA_959018215.1 uncultured Gemmiger sp. | reverse complement strand
GGCCTCGGCGGCGTTGATCTCGGCCAGGGTGGGCTTGGTTTTGGGATGCGGCGGGGTGAAGATGGTGCAGCAGTCCTCGTAGGGCTCGATGGACGTTTCAAAGGTACCGATCTTGCGGGAGATGGCCACGATGTCGGTCTTGTCCATACCGATGAGGGGGCGCAGAACCGGCAGGTCCTGGGCGGCGTCGGTGCAGGCCAGGGCCGCCATGGTCTGGCTGGCCACCTGGGCCAGGCTTTCGCCGGTGATCAGGGCTTCCATCCCCGTCTTGGAGGCCACCTTCTGGGCAATGCGCAGCATGCTGCGGCGCATGAGCACAGTGAACAGCGGCGCGGGGGCATGGTCCCGGATATACTCCTGGGGCTTGGTGTAAGGCACCACAAAGAGCACGCAGTCGCCGATATACTCGGACAGTTCACAGGCCAGGGCCTGGACCTTCAGCTTGGCGCGCAGGCTGGTGTAGGGCGGGCTGGCAAAGTGAATATGGTGCAGTGCCAGGCCACGGCGGGCCATGCAGTAGGCGGCCACCGGGCTGTCGATACCGCCGGACAGCAGGTTCAGCGCCCGGCCGCTGGTGCCCACCGGCAGACCGCCGGCGGCTTCCTCCTTGGGGCCGTGGATGTAGGCGCCGTTATCCCGGATCTCCACCATGATCTCCAGCTGGGGATTGTGCACATCCACCCGCAGGTAGTTGTGGTGGGACAGGATGTAGGCACCCAGTTCCCGGCAGATCTCCGGGCTCTTCATGGGATATTTCTTGTCGGCGCGCTTGGCCTCCACCTTGAAGGTGCGCAGCCCCCGCAGCCGGGGTCCCAGGTAGGCTTCGGCGGTGCGGCAGATGTCCTCAAAGTCCTTGGTGCAGCAGACGGCCCGGCTGATCTTGACGATGCCGAACACCTTGGAGATGCGGCGGAAGGCTTCGTCCACGTCCAGGTCGTCCTCCTGGGGTTCGATGAAGACGGTGCTCTGGGCGGAATGGACCTTGAAGGGGCCCAGGTCCTCCAGGCGATGGCGGATGCTCTTGGCAAGGCCGGCTTCGAACTTGCCGCGGTTCAGGCCCTTCAGGGTCATTTCGCCCTGGTAGGCAAGGATGATCTCTTTCATGCGATTCCTCTCATACGGTTGTGATTCAGATATGCTGCAGTTCCTGCAGGCCGCTCTTCAGCCCTTCCAGCAGGGCGTCCACGTCCTCGGGGGTGTTGTCGGCGCAGAAGCTGACACGCAGCGCGGTATCAATGGTATTGTCGTCGCAGCCCATGGCGGTCAGGGTGTGGCTGGGCTCGCCCTTTTCGCAGGCGCTGCCGCTGGACACGTACACATGACGGTCGGACAGATAGTTGAGCATGGTCTGGCTCTTGACGCAGTGCTGGCTGAAGTTGAGCACCTCCGGCACGGCGTTGTCCGGGGAGTTGATGGTCACCTCCGGGATCTGGGCCAGACCGGCGCGCAGGCGCTCATTCAGCGCCTTGATGGCGGCGGTGCGGGCGGCCATGGTGCGGGTGCCCTGTTCGGCCGCCACCCCCAGCCCCACAGCGTAGGGCAGGTTTTCGGTGCCGGGGCGCACGCCGTTTTCCTGTCCGCCGCCCAGGATGGGGGCGGTCCAGTGGTAGCTACTGCGCAGATACAAAGCGCCGATACCCTTGGGGGCGTGGACCTTGTGGCCGGACACGGCCAGGCTGTCCACATTCTTCAGCGGCACCCGCACCCGCAGCCAGGCCTGCACCGCATCCACATGAACGGCACAGCGGGAGTTGCGTTCCTTGACCCCGGCGGCAAACCGGGCAATGTCCTGCCGGGCACCGGTCTCATTGTTGACCGCCATGCAGCAGGCCAGGACGGTATTCTTGTCCACGGCTTCGATCATGGCGTCCATGTCCATGGTGCCGTCGGCCCGGGGCATGATCTCCACCACCGTGAAGCCCTGGTCCTTCAGCGCCCGGATGGGCAGCTGGACGCTGGGATGTTCAAACCCCGAGACCACGATCTTGTTGCCCCAGGCCCGGCGGGACGCCACGGCGCCCAGGATGGCCAGGTTGTTGCTTTCGGTGCCGGTGGCGGTAAAGTAGAGTTCCTTGGACTGACAGCCCAGCGTCTTGGCCACCTTGGCCCGGGCCGTGCTCAGCGCTCCGTGGGCCAGCACCGCCGGGTCGTACAGACTGGAGGGATTGGCCCAGTGGTGCAGCATGGCCGTGTGGATGGCATCGGCCACGGCGGGGTCCACCATGGTGGTGGCGGCATTGTCAAGATAATGCAGGTCAGCGTCAAAACGCATGGATGTTCAGAACCTCTTTTCTGAGAAAATTCCGTGAGCGGGATACGCTCGACCGAAAAACGCACATATAAATACAGAGTAAATTATAGCATGAAACCGCAGCCGAATACAAGCGCAGCGAGGGCAGAATATCGAGTGGCTTCAATCACTTAACCCGAGAAATGCAAATTGAAACCTTGGACGATGCAGCGTTTTTGTCTTTGTACAATTTTTTGTATATATAAACAGAATCAAAAAAAGTTCTCGAAAAATTTTGTACATTATGATAGAATATTAGACATAAGGTATGCCATCACCGCTATGATGTCATTGGCCCCCAGTGATTCCTGCCACCGGCGTAGATGGCAGCCGGTTCTGTCCGAGATCAATCCAACCAACTGTTTCTGTGAAGGGAGTGTTAATGAGCTGAAGATGCTGTACAAAAGGTTGTTGTCTGTATGTTTGGTTATGATAATGTTCTCGTTTGCGTCGTCATCTGTACTCGCAACATCCGGCGGAGAATCTGAAACCAAGTTGAGTACGATGATTGTCGGATGTCATGAAATGTAAAATTGAGGAAACGGGTGTACCCATTACCGATGAGTCAAAAATTGAGCTGGTTTCCCTTTCCTGCAATTCTTCCGCAAAGACGGATGACGACAGTAGCGCACTGGTAATTACAAACATTGGAGCCAACACGGTTACCAAAGATATCTTGCTTTTGGTGACTGACGACGGGGTAGGCTTTGAGAGAAGCGGAGATGCAAGTACCCGTGCAGGCACAACAGTGGAATTCCCACCTCTATCGTGGGATGGAAGATATGTGGTTCGAGGTACGGCTGTTTATAATTACTATTTTAACGGCCTTTTATCTTGCTACTACCAGCCGACGGGCGTATACTTTACGTACACGAAATACCAAACATGTACTATAAGCAATATCACACTCTACTATACTTGTGACGGTTTTGAACAAACTTACCCGGGTTTCAATTCTTTAGGTACTCCTGAACTGGAGTATGTGATCACTGTTTCAAAGAGTTTTCCGGCGGAATCAACCATGTACTCGACAACAAAGCCGTATAACTCGGACCGTGTTATTTATACCGGTGGCGGGTCTCCTTTTGTCGGTCAATATTTGGCCTTTAGTATTGTTGCCGACGGCGAGACAAACAGCTATACCGTAAAACTGTGAGGAGTCGATTTTGGAATGAAGAAGTCAAACAGCGCCAGGTCCTGGCACAAGGCGGGAGCCATTCGGCTTCTCTGCGCAGTGTTGGTGGCGACCTGCCTTCTTTCCGCCTGTGCGCAGAAAAACAAATTCTCTGATCTGCTTCTGAGCGCCGACGAGATTGCCACGGTGGAATCTCTGTATGGGCAGGACATGACAGAAACCCGGGCGGGACTTTCGCTGCAGGAGAGCGACCTTGTCGAAAGCCAGGTCATGGGCGCGTGGGAGCGGGCCCAGCCACTGACAGCGGACGGGTGTGAGGTGAGTCAGATCCTTTTGTTCAATATGGCGGACGAAACCTTTTACGGAACGCGGTTCCTTTGCTATATGGAGGACGCGCAGACGCTGACAACCCGGGCGCAGGAATTGCTGGCCGAGGCAAAAATGCAGTACGGAGAGGCCACGACCTACCCGAGCCTGCCCAACCGGCTGGACAGTGAGGAGTTCGTCGAAGCGTTTGCCAAAGCCTTTGAGAATGGGGAACCCGCCAACTGGAGAGAGGAATGGCAGGTGGGGGAACAGACACTGTGTACCCTCACCGCGGAGGTTGCGGGCCCCGGCATTGCCAGCCTGATGTGGGAGTACAGTATGTCGGTCGCAATGGGTTTGCCTTCCGCTGGTTGATTTCTGTGTTTTTATTCAGGGCAACGCCGCACAATTCTGGTGCGGTGTTGCCCTTTATTCAGTCTTTTTCGCCCCCCCTGCAAACGAAAAGGCCGCGAAGGGCTTCTTCGCGGCAAAAGGCATGGATAGGGGTGTGGGGCGATGCGCGGGGGTTATTCCCCGAAGTGCTCCACAACCTTCTTGAGCATCTGGCGGATGGGCAGCTGGTAAGGGCAGCGAGTCTCGCAGGCGCCGCACTCAACACAGGCGCTGGCTTTTACTTTCAGGGTAGAATACCGCTGGCGGGCCCAGTCCTCCAGACCGTAGCGGGAGATGTACCCGTCAAACAGGAAGGCGCTGGGGATCTGGATGCCCACGGTGCAGGGGGCGCAGTAGTTGCAGCGGCGGCAGAACTGGGTGCCCAGCGCGTCGCGCACCTTCTGG
>CAUEKL010000200.1 GCA_959018215.1 uncultured Gemmiger sp. | reverse complement strand
CGGGACCCCTGTGCTATAGTATAGTCACAGAAAGAAAACAGCCGGAGATAAGGAACCACAGAAAGTTCCAAGTAAGCCACTTTCAAAAGGAACCGAAAAAGGCACGGAAACTTCTTTCGACAGCTTACAGAAGATTTCTCCAAAGCAAGATCGCCGGTTCGGAACCAACAGGTTTCGACAAACGGAAGGAAAGCTTCAAAGAGAACACTGTAGGGACTCCGTAAAGAGGAAACCGGAAGGCCATCGGAGAACTTGAAAGACGTGCAAAGGCTAGGCCGGCGGGATTCGTAAGAAAGGAGGCTCAGCCCTATGGTAAACTTCAAAGATCCCATTCATCACCGGCGGGCCTGGGCCTGCTGAAGAAAAACGAACCACATTGACAGCCGCAGGTCATTACCTGTAAAAGAAGTACAATCACCGATGATCGGTTCGTATAATAGAGATCAGCAGACCCAGGGCCCGTCAAAGGTAGGACCCCAAGCGTTCAGATAGATTAGATGAAAGGAACGTAAAGACTGACCTCGCAGCCGAGGATTTCCGGGCAAAGGTAGTTTCCCAGCGGAAACCGGAACCTGTAAAAGAAGCCGGAAGGCCCGTAAGCCTGAAGGTTTTGAGCAGAAAATCTTGACAGAATCTTCCCGAAAAAATCTTTCCTTAAAAAAGAAAGAGAAGCACTAAGGAAGCTGGTTCAGGAAACAGGAAATCAGGAATCGGCACAAAGTAATCAGATTTCAAAAGATTGAAAAGGTTCGGGTCGAAAGATTCAACCTTAATACACTTCGATCTTCGTTCATCTAACCGAATTGGGAGATAACGCCAATGTACAACTGATAAAGAGGGATGCATCCTCTGGCAGTAAACCCTTACCCGCAACCTCAGTGATCAGCAAAATCTGTTCAGACCGTTCTTAGGCAACCAACGCTTCGAAAAGGAAATCCCACGCAAAAGGTTTTGCGTACAGACCGCAGAAGATCAACCCAGACAAAATTGGATCGTAACCCATAAGGATGTTGTGGAAGGTTCCCCGTATGAGGCACCGACATAGCATCGACAGATGGAAACCGAAACAAACTTGAATGGCCGGCCAACCTCTTGTAAGGAAGGCAAATCTGATTGAACTGCTTACGCAGATCCCGGGATAACACTCCACACCTCTTTTAAGCGCAATTCCCAAGATCCAATGGCAGACCCTGAAAAATCCGATCGATCGGATCACTGAAACCACTTTCGCAACGGAGCGGATCTTCACCATCGCAAGTTCTGGAAATTATGATCCGCATACAACGAATACAGGGTATGAGGCTATGACTCCAATCAAGTAGTACCGCCCCGGCGCACCAACACAACGGTGCGCCGGGGCTTTTGTCTGTGTGGGAGCTTGCCGGCCGGTTTGCTTTCTGCCGGGATGCGTTCCCGGTCTTGTGCCCTGCGCACCGGATGCCGTCCGCTGTGCAGGGTTCTTTTTGGTCTGCACGGTTGCATAATGGCGCGCCGGACGATATAATAGAAATGTACTGCTTAAAATGGGAGGGGTGTGTATGGAACAAAACAAACCGAAACGTCCGGTGCTGGGTATTCTGGGCGGGCTGGGCCCCGCGGCCAGCTGCTACCTGTACCAGATGCTCATCGACCACACCCCCGCCGTGCGGGACCAGGACCACATCGACCTGGTGTTGTCCTCCCGGGCCTCCACCCCGGACCGCACCGCCTTCATCCTGGGCAAAAGCAAGGAAGACCCCTTCACCGTGATGGAACAGGACGGGGAAAGCCTGGTAGCCTACGGTGCCACCGTGCTGGCCATCCCCTGCAACACGGCCCACTACTTTTATGACCGTCTGGCCGCCGCTTTGCCGGTGCCGGTGCTGAACATGCCCCGGCTGACCGTGGCCGAAGCCAAGGCGGGCGGATGCAAAAAGCTGGGCATCCTGGCCACCGACGGCACCCTGCAGGCCGAGACCTACCAGATCATGTGCCAGCAGGCGGGCCTGCCCTGGGCTGTGCCCTCCCCCGACCACCAGGCCGGGGTGATGTCGGTGATCTACGACCAGATCAAAAAAGGCCGCCGGGCCGATATGGGGGTGTTCAACGCCGCCGTGGAGGACCTGAAAGCCCAGGGGTGCGACCGCGCCGTGCTGGGCTGCACCGAGCTGAGTCTGGTCAAACGGGACGAGGGCCTGGGCGCTTTCTTTATCGACAGCACCGAGGTGCTCTGCCGCCACGCCCTGCTGGCCTGCGGCGTGCAGCCCATCGGATTTGACGAGACGGGAGGCACACCATGAAAACCAGTCCCCGATGCCGTCAGCCCGGGTTCCGAATGTGACCGCCGGGTCGCTGAATATAGACAAATCAACCTTGTATAGGGAACTATTTTGAAGGAAAGGGATGTTTTTCCCCATGGAAAACAAGAAATTTTACATCACCACCCCCATCTACTACCCCAGCGACAAGCTGCACATCGGCCACAGCTACACCACCGTGGCCTGTGACGCTCTGGCCCGCTACAAGCGCGCCAAGGGCTACGATGTGATGTTCCTGACCGGCACCGACGAACACGGCCAGAAGATCCAGGACAAGGCGGCTGCCAAGGGCGTGACCCCCAAAGCCTACGTGGACGAGATCGTGGCCACCGTCAAGGATCTGTGGAAGACCATGGATGTCAGCTACGACCGGTTCATCCGCACCACCGACGACTACCACGTCCAGAGCGTGCAGAAGATCTTTACCGCCCTGCACGACAAGGGCGACATTTACAAGAGCACCTACAAGGGCATGTACTGCAAGCCCTGTGAGAGCTTCTGGACCGAAGCCCAGCTGAAGGACGGCTGCTGCCCCGACTGCGGCGGCCCTGTCTATGAGGCCGAGGAGGAAGCCTACTTCTTCAAGACCAGCAAGTATGCCGACCGCATCCTGCAGTGGTATGAAGATCACCCCGACTTCATCCAGCCCGCCACCCGCCGCAACGAGATGATCGCCTTCATCAAGCAGGGCCTGCAGGATACCTGCGTATCCCGCACCAGCGTGTCCTGGGGCATTCCCGTTCCCTTTGACCCCAAGCACACCATCTATGTCTGGATCGACGCCCTCTCCAACTATATCACCGCCCTGGGCTACGGCAACGACACCTACCACGACTACGACAAGTACTGGCCCGCAGACGTGCACATGGTGGGCAAGGAGATCCTGCGTTTCCACACCATCATCTGGCCGGCCATGCTCATGGCCCTGGATCTGCCCCTGCCCAAGAAGGTTTTCGGCCACGGCTGGCTGCTGCTGGGCGGCGGCAAGATGAGCAAGAGCAAGGGCAACGTGGTGGACCCGGTCAAGCTCTGCGACCGCTACGGCGTGGACGCCGTGCGTTACTTCCTGCTGCGGGAAGTGCCCTTCGGCAATGACGGCTCCTTCACCAACGAAGCCCTGATCAACCGCATCAACACCGACCTGGCCAACGACCTGGGCAACCTGCTGTCCCGCACCGTGGCCATGTGCGAAAAGTATTTCGGCGGCACCGTGACCAACGCTCCGCTGGACGAGGCCCTGGCCTCCATCATGCGGGAGCTGCCCGGCAAGGTGGATGCTTCCATGGAAGCCCTGGACGTGCCCACCTCCCTGATCCACATCTTTGAGCTGGTGCAGCGGGCCAACAAGTACATCGACGAGACCGCTCCCTGGGTGCTGGCCAAGAACGAGGCGGACAAGCCCCGGCTGAACGCGGTGCTGTTCAACCTGTGCAGCGCTCTGGAGCTGATCGCCGCCCTGCTGCAGCCCTACCTGCCCAACACCGCCCCCAAGATGGCCGAACAGCTGGGCGTGAGCGCCGACGAGCTGAACGCCCTGCTGCGGGACGAAACCATGGGCAGCCTGCGCAGCTCTTACACCGTGCACAAGGGCGAGGCCCTGTTCCCCCGCATCGACGTGAAGGCGGAGATTGCCTATCTGGAAGCGGAGGATGCCAAGCGCAAGGCCGCCGCCGAAGCCAAGGCTGCCGCCGAGGCCGCCAAGACCGAAGCCCCCAAGGCAGAGGCTGTGGCCGAGATCACCGACCATGAGGAAGAGATCGACTTCGACACCTTCTGCAAGGTGGAGATGCGGGTGGCGGAAGTCCGCGCCTGCGAGGCCATGAAGGAGAGCAAGAAGCTGCTGCATCTGACCGTTTTCGACGGCGAGAAGGAGCGCTGCATCCTGTCCGGCATTGCCAAGTGGTACAAGCCGGAGGACCTGGTGGGCAAGCGTGTGCCCATCGTGGCCAACCTGGCTCCTCGCCCCATGATGAAGGGCAAATACGTCAGCGAGGGCATGATCATGGCCGCCGATACCGCTGACGGCGGCTGCGCCATCGCCTTCTACGGCGACGACGTGCCCGTGGGTACCCGTATCCACTGATGTTTCCCTGACGGCGTCGCTCCCCTGCGGCTGCGGCGCCGCTTTTCGTGTGCGGACTTTGTTCCGGCACCCGTTTCCCTACTAGAAAGGCATTGTTTTGGAGACAAATCCCGCGCAGAAATCCCGCCTGGACGCGCTCTTTTCCCTTCCCGCCGCGGCGGTGGTCCTGGCTGTGATCTGCAACATCCTGTGGGGGTCGGCATT
>CAUEKL010000199.1 GCA_959018215.1 uncultured Gemmiger sp. | reverse complement strand
GGCCGAGGGTCTGATGCTGCTGCCTCCGTTCGCTGCAGACTCTCAGGATGAGAAAACTCAGGCTTTTGTTTCCGCTTATGAGGCCGCTTACGGCGAGACCCCCAACCAGTTTGCTGCAGATGCTTACGACGTGATCTACTCTATCTATCAGGCAGTACTGGCTGGCGGCATCAATGGCGATATGGATGCCAGCGAGATCTGCGATGCGCTCAAGACCCAGTTCACCAGCATGACCTTTGATGGTCTGACCGGTACCGGCATGACTTGGGACGCCACGGGTGCCATTTCCAAGAATCCCAAGGCTGTTGTGATCAAAGACGGCGCTTATGCTGCAATGTGATGAGCCTGACGCGATTGTAATCTGAATTTCCGTTGCCAAAGGAGCTGCCGGACACAGGTTCGGCAGCTCCTTTTGGTATCACGGATGGCGAGAGCCGCAATTTGCACAAGGAATCGGACGAAAACGCCATTGTTTTGCCGAGAAAAGTGTGCTACTATATACTATATTTCTGCTTGTATGCGGCTTCATAAACAGCAGAAAGAGATAGAGTGAGGTGTTTTATGCAATGCAGTTTTTCTCCTATCTGATCAACGGCATCAGCCTGGGCAGCGTGTACGCGCTGATTGCCCTGGGGTATACGATGGTCTACGGCATTGCCAAAATGTTGAACTTCGCCCACGGTGATGTCATCATGATTGGCAGCTACGTCGTGTTTTTTACCTTCGGTGTTTCCGGATTGAACCCGGTTCTCTCTATTTTGCTTTCGATGGTTGTCTGCACGGTCCTCGGCGTTGTTATTGAACGGGTGGCTTACCGTCCTTTGCGCGAGGCCCCGTCTTTGGCCGTTCTGATCACGGCCATCGGCGTCAGCTATCTGCTGCAGCAGGTGGCCCAGCTGATGTGGTCCTCCAACCCCAAGAGTTTTCCGTCTGTTGTGGCAAATTCTTCCATCCTCAAGCCGCTGCAGCTGTTTGACGGCCAGCTGACCATCTCGGCCGAAACCATCGTGACCATTCTGGCCTGCATTGTCATCATGGTTGCGTTGCTTTACTTTATCAATCACACACCTGCCGGCCACGCCATGCAGGCAGTAAGCGAAGACCGCGGTGCCGCTCAGCTGATGGGCGTTAACGTGAACGCTACTATCTCCCTGACATTCGCTATCGGTTCCGCTCTGGCTGCGGTGGCCGGTGCGCTGCTCTGCTCCTCTTATCCGACGCTGCAGCCCACCACCGGCGCCATGCCCGGCATCAAGGCTTTTGTGGCGGCTGTTTTCGGTGGTATCGGCTCTATTCCCGGTGCCTTCCTGGGTGGTATTCTGCTGGGCGTGATCGAAAACCTGAGCAAGGCATACATCTCCACCCAGCTTTCCGATGCCATTGTGTTCCTTGTGTTGATCGTCGTTTTGCTCGTCAAGCCGACCGGCCTGCTGGGCAAGAAGGTCAATGTCAAGGTGTAAGGAGGGGTGAGGATGTTCCGCTTGAAAAATATGCGCAAGACGACCAAGAGTAACCTCATCACCTTCGGTATTGTGATCGGGTTTTACATTGTTATCCAGATCCTTTCGGCGCTGGGCGTGCTGACCAGCTCACTGTCCGGTCAGCTTGTTCCTATCTGCGCCTATGTCATTCTGGCTGTGTCCCTCAGCCTGAAGGTAGGTATTCTGGGCGAGTTGAGCCTGGGCCATGCAGGATTTATGAGTGTGGGTGCTTTCTCCGGCACCATCGTCTGGACCTCTCTGTACGGGCAGGTCCCCAACTGGATTGGTCTGCTGCTCTCCTTTGTGGTCGGCGGCGTGGTGGCCGGTCTGTTCGGCATTATTGTCGGCGTTCCCGTCCTGCGTCTGTCCGGTGACTATCTGGCCATCGTGACCCTGGCTTTTGGCGAAATCATCAAGAATGTGATGAACGCCTGCTATCTCGGCTATGATTCCACCGGCCTGCACCTCTCCTTCAAGGATGCCTCCTCCATGAATATGGACTCCAACGGCACCATGATTATCAACGGTGCCATGGGCATCACTGGTATCAAGAAGGCTTCTACCTTCACCATCGGCATCGTGCTGGTGATCCTGACCCTGTTGGTGATCCTCAACCTGGTCAATTCCCGTGCCGGACGTGCCATTGAGTCCATTCGCGACAATGAGATTGCCGCCCGCAGCGTGGGCATCAACATCACCAAATACAAACTGATGGCCTTTGTCACCTCGGCTGTTTTTGCCGGGATTGCGGGTGTTCTGTATTCTCTGAATTACTCTTCCCTGGTTGCCAAGAAGTTCGACTACAACACCTCCATCCTGATTCTGGTGTTCGTTGTTCTGGGCGGCATCGGCAACATCCGCGGTTCTGTCATCGCCGCCGCCTTGCTGACGGTGCTGCCGGAACTGCTGCGTGCCGTCAATGATTATCGCATGCTGATTTACGCCATCGTCCTGATCGTCGTCATGATCTTCAGCCAGAGCCCGCAGGTCGTGGCCTGGCGCAGACGCTTTGTGGACGGCATCCGCGGCCGGATGAAACACGGCTCCAAGGCTAAGGAGGTGCAATGATGGCACTGCTGGAAGTTAGCAACCTGGGCATTGCCTTCGGCGGCCTGCAAGCGGTTGCACAGCTTGATTTGAAAATCGAAAAAGGGCATCTGTACGGCCTGATCGGCCCCAACGGCGCCGGCAAGACCACCGTATTCAATATGCTCACCGGTGTGTACACTCCCACCGAAGGCAACATTGTGCTGGACGGAAAGGACATCACCGGCAAAAGCCCCGATCTGATCAGCAAGGCCGGCGTGGCCCGTACTTTCCAGAATATCCGTCTGTTCAACGACATGACGGTTCTGGATAACGTCAAGGTGGCCCTGCACAACCAGATCCGGTACAGCATGTGGACCGGCATCCTGCGGCTGCCTGCCTACCGGGAGAAAGAACACGAGATGGACCGCCAGGCGCTGCGGCTGCTCAAGATTTTCGATCTGGACAAGGAAGCTTCCCTCAAGGCTTCCCAGCTGCCTTACGGCAAACAGCGCAAGCTGGAGATTGCCCGTGCCCTGGCCACCAACCCGAAACTGCTTCTGCTGGATGAGCCTGCTGCCGGTATGAACCCCAACGAGACGGCAGAGCTGATGAACACTGTGCGCAGTGTGCGGGATCAGTTCGGTATTGCCATTCTGCTGATTGAACATGATATGAACTTCGTCATGGGTATCTGCGAAGAAATCACCGTGCTGGACTACGGCCGTGTGATTGCCCACGGCGACGGCAAATCCATCCGCAACAACCCCAAGGTCATTGCGGCATATCTGGGAGGTGACTGACGATGGGGGAAATGCTCGCTGTTAAAAACATCAATGTTTTTTATGGTTCCATCCACGCCATTCGTGATGTCTCTTTCCACGTGGATGAAGGGGAGATCGTCACCCTGATCGGCGCCAACGGCGCCGGCAAGACCACCACCATGCACGCTATTTCCGGCCTGCTCAAACCCAAAAGCGGGGAGATCGTCTACTGCGGACAGACCATCAGCAAGATGGAAGCCCACAAGATCATCCGCCTGGGTCTGGCACAGGTACCGGAAGGACGCCGGGTGTTCAGCGGCCTGACCGTGCAGCAGAATCTGCAGATGGGAGCCTATACCCGCCGCGACGGCAAGGATGCCATCCAGTCTGATTTTGATATGGTGTATGATCTGCTGCCGCGCCTGAAAGAGCGCCGCAGCCAGCCGGCCGGCACCCTGTCCGGCGGCGAACAGCAGATGCTGGCCATCGGCCGCGCGCTGATGTGCCGCCCCAAGATGCTGCTGCTGGACGAACCCTCTATGGGTCTGTCTCCGCTGCTGGTGAAGGAAATCTTCAAGATCATCCGGGATGTCAACCGCAACGGCGTGACGGTATTGCTGGTGGAACAGAATGCCAAAATGGCATTGGAAATTGCCAACCGTGCCTATGTGCTGGAGACCGGCACCATCAAGATGGAAGGCGAAGCCACCGAACTGGCCAACAACATTGAGGTCCGCAAGGCATACCTGGGCGCCCAATAATTCTTTTGCGAAAAAGAAAACCACCTCTCACTGCGGAATCAACCGCAAGGGGAGGTGGTTTTTGTTTTGGATTGATGAAATCATTCAGCGCACTGCTGCGGGCGGACGATCATTGTCCGAAAGGGGCTGGGTCAACTTTTCCAGAAACGACATATAAATCTGGCTGCCCCGGGCGATAAAACGATTCTTGACCTCTTCGGCGGTCAGAGCGTCCGGCATGGCCAGTTCCAGACGGAAGCTCTCCGGCTGGCCTTCATCTCGGATGATGCAGACCACCTTGTAGCCGTTGGCATCGTGTTCCACCGCTGCGTGGTTCTGCGCTGCCCTGTGTGCCCAGCTCTGCAGCCGGATCACGGCCAGAATAGCACTTTCCCGTACACTGCGGGGAAGATCTTCCGCAAGGGTATCCGCTACCTTTGCGCCCTTATCGGTGATCTTGTAGCCCCGGTTTTCTATGGTCACCAGTTGCTGGTGCTCCAGTTCTCCCAAGGCTCCGGCAAATTCAAAGTAATTGACCAGCTCTTCCTGCAGCAGGGCGCCTTCCAGCGTTTCCCGCGTGACAGGACCGGCGGTT
>CAUEKL010000198.1 GCA_959018215.1 uncultured Gemmiger sp. | reverse complement strand
TTTTCCTTGCTCAGGCCCCCCAGGGCCTGAGAAGGCCGTCGTAAGGTGGCCGCACTCCCCGGGTCCAGGGCCGCAGCCCTGGTCGGCGTCCACCGCCTCGAAACGGTGGCGGTTTTTCGGTTCCTTTTTGACGCCAAAAAGGAACAACTCCCCCGCAGACTTCCGTCTGCCAAAAGCGGAGCACACTCCCACAACCTCCGCTTACCACAAAAAACAGCGCCACCTTCCGCACCACACAAAAACCCGGACACCCCGCCATTGCAGCGGAGCGCCCGGGTTGGGTTTGGTTGGTAAGTACAGGGATCAGAAGTCCACTTCGGTGTCGTAGTAGCAGCACTTCAGCAGCTTTTCCATCTCTTCCTGGCTGGGCTGCCGCGGGTTGGACCCGGTGCAGGCGTCGCCAATGGCGTTCTTGGCGATTTCCGGCAAACGCTCCAGGAAGACCTCTTCCGGCACGAAGCCCTGCTCGCAGGGATAGCTGTCGGCGCCGTAGAACTTGATGCCGTGGGGAATGTTCAGGTCGTCGTTCATGCCGCGCAGATACTCGATCAGCAGCTTGACCTTTTCGTCGTCGTTGGCCCCGCCCAGCTTCATCTCGTCGGCAATGACGCCGTACCGTGCCTTGGCGGTGGGGTCCTTGGCGTTGAAGGCGATGACCTTGGGCAGATACATGGCGTTGGCCGCACCGTGGATGATGTGGGCGCCATAGTCCGCAAAGGCCGCACCGGTCTTGTGGGCCATGGAGTGCACGATGCCCAGCAGGGCGTTGGAGAAGGCCATACCGGCCAGGCACTGGGCGTCATGCATGGCGTCCCGCTTGGCCATATCGCCGTTGTAGCTGCCCACCAGGTCGGCCTGGATCATCCGGATGGCAAAGATGGCCAGCGGGTCGGTGTAAGCGCAGTTGGCGGTGGAGACATAGGCCTCGATGGCGTGGGTCATGGCATCCATACCGGTGTGGGCCACCAGCTTCTTGGGCATGGTCTCGGCCAGTTCCGGGTCCACGATGGCCACGTCGGGGGTGATCTCAAAGTCCGCGATGGGATACTTGATGCCCTTGGCGTAGTCGGTGATGATGGAGAAGGCCGTCACCTCGGTGGCGGTGCCGGAGGTGGAGGAGATAGCGCAGAAATGGGCTTTCTGGCGCAGTTTGGGGATGCCGAAAACCTTGCACATCTCCTCAAAGGTGATGTCGGGGTACTCGTACTTGATCCACATGGCCTTGGCCGCGTCGATGGGCGAGCCGCCGCCGATGGCGATGATCCAGTCGGGTTCAAATTCCATCATGGCAGCCGCGCCGCGCATGACCGTTTCCACCGAGGGATCGGGCTCGATGCCGTCGAAGATCTTCACTTCCATGCCGGCCTCGTGCAGGTAGCCGACCGCCTTGTCCAGGAAGCCGAACCGCTTCATGGAGCCGCCGCCCACACAGACGATGGCCTTCTTGCCTTCAAAGGTCTTGAGCGCTTCCATTGCGCCTTTGCCGTGATACAGATCGCGCGGCAGAGTAAATCTTGCCATGGGAATTACCTCCTTTGATCGGGCCGCAGGGCCCGTTGTAGATACGGATGGCGGGGGCAGGCCCCCATCGGGGTGCCGGGCCACGCTTGCGGGGGGACCCGGCACAAGGCTGATAAAAGCTGGTCACAATTTCTTCACAGTTGATAAACTTTTATCAATCTTTGATACCAGTATACTCCCCTTCGCGGCGGGAATCAACGCACAAAAGCGCCAAAAATCCGGGTGGTTTTCCGGCTATTTGCCCATGGACAAAATTGGGTGTGGGCTGCGTGCGGTACACCGTCCCCCCCCTGGCGCCAGCACATGCAAAAAGCCCCGCCTGCCTTTGAAAAGCAGACGGGGCTTTATAAGGTTTATGTCAGTGCGGCGGAAAGATTATTCCGCAACCTGAGAAGCCGCAACAGCGCAGGCGACGGTCATGCCGACCATCGGGTTGTTGCCGGCGCCGATCAGGCCCATCATCTCCACGTGAGCGGGCACGCTGGAGGAACCGGCGAACTGAGCGTCACCGTGCATACGGCCCATGGAGTCGGTCAGGCCGTAGGAAGCGGGGCCGGCAGCCACGTTGTCGGGATGCAGGGTACGGCCCGTGCCGCCGCCGGAAGCGACGGAGAAGTACTTCTTGCCGTTCTCGATGGCCCACTTCTTATAGGTGCCGGCGACCAGGTGCTGGAAGCGGACGGGGTTGGTGGAGTTGCCGGTGATGGAGCACTGAACGTCCTCCTTCTTCATGATGGCAACACCCTCCATGACGTCGTTGGCGCCGTAGCACTTGACAGCTGCGCGCTCGCCCTCGGAGAAGGGGATCTCCTTGACGACGGTCAGGGTCTGAGTGGGGATGTCGTACTCGGTCTGCACATAGGTGAAGCCGTTGATACGGGAGATGATGTAAGCGGCGTCCTTGCCCAGGCCGTTCAGGATGACGCGCAGGGGGGTCTTGCGGACCTTGTTTGCGGTGCGGGCGATGCCGATGGCACCCTCAGCAGCGGCGAAGGACTCGTGGCCTGCCAGGAAAGCGAAGCAGGTGGTGTCCTCGCTCAGCAGACGAGCGCCCAGGTTGCCGTGGCCCAGACCGACCTGACGCTGCTCAGCAACAGAGCCGGGGATGGTGAAAGCTTCCAGACCCTCACCGATAGCAGCTGCGCACTCGGCAGCGTCGGTCAGGCCGCGCTTCACAGCGATAGCAGTGCCCAGAGTGTAAGCCCAGACAGCGTTATCAAAGCAGATGGGCTGCACGCCGCGGACGATCTTGTCGCAGTCGATGCCCTTAGCGAGGAGCATCTCGTTGCAAGCGTCCAGAGACTCCAGACCGTTAGCCTTCAGGCATGCCTCGATTTTAGGCATACGGCGATCCATAGATTCAAAAGTTGCCATTGAGTTGTTCCTCCTCTCTTATTCCTCACGCGGGTCGATGTACTTCACAGCGCCCTGCTCCTTGCTGAAGCGGCCGTAAGTACCCACGTTCTTCTCGTAAGCCTCGTTGGGGGTCTTGCCGTGACGGATGTCCTCCATCATCTTGCCCAGCTTGACGAACTGATAGCCGATGACCTCACCGTTGGCATCCACAGCCAGCTTGTTGATGTAGCCCTCGGTCAGCTCCAGATAACGGACGCCCTTCTCCTTGGTGGAGAAGATGGTGCCGGTCATGGAGCGCAGGCCCTTGCCCAGGTCATCCAGACCTGCGCCGATGGGCAGACCGTCCTCAGAGAAAGCGGTCTGGCTGCGGCCGTAGACGATCTGCAGGAACAGCTCGCGCATAGCCACGTTGATGGCGTCGCACACCAGGTCGGTGTTCAGAGCTTCCAGGATGGTCTTGCCGGGCAGGATCTCGCCGGCCATAGCGGCGGAATGGGTCATGCCGGAGCAGCCGATGGTCTCGACCAGGGCTTCCTCGATGATGCCGTTCTTGATGTTCAGGCTCAGCTTGCAGGTGCCCTGCTGGGGGGCGCACCAGCCCACGCCGTGGGTGTAACCGCTGATGTCCTCAATCTTATAGGCCTTTACCCACTCGCCCTCTTCCGGAATGGGCGCGGGGCCGTGCTTCGGGCCTTTGGCGATGGGGCACATGTGTTCGACTTGTGCAGAGTAGGTCATAATTTTCTCTCCTTTGCCTGTATTGTGCGCATGCCGAAAGCCGGCGCACGCCTTGTGAATTCATTCACAGCCAATTCTATTATACGTTCCTGCCCGGCAATTTTCAAGGTGTCTTGTGCGAACTTTTGCGCTTTTTGCTGTTTTGTTCGCCAGGGCGGAAAAACTTTTCCAAAATATTGCCGTGGCAACAAACCTTGGGCCGTTCCCTCGTGTATACTGAGAGCACAGGAAAGGGCAACGGCGCCCGGACCTGCACTGATTCTGAACCAGGACGCGGCGGGCTGTGCCGCGCTTTCAACCCTACAACATAGATAACGGAGGTTTTACTCATGATCAAGATTTATCGCTGCGCCCACTGCGGCAACATCATCACCATGCTCCACGACTCCAACGTTCCCGTGTTCTGCTGCGGCCAGAAGATGGACCTGCTGGTTCCCGGCAGCGTGGACGCTGCTCAGGAGAAGCACGTTCCCGTGGCCACCGTCAACGGCAGCACCGTGGAAGTGAAGGTGGGTTCCGTGACCCATCCCATGACCGCCGAGCACTGGATCGAGTGGATTCTGCTGGAGACCGACAAGGGCTTTGCCGTCCGGCACCTGACCCCCGACGCCCAGCCCGCCGCCACCTTCGCCCTGGCGGAAGGCGAGACCGCCAAGACTGTCTACGCCTACTGCAACCTCCACGGTCTGTGGAAGGCCGACCTGTAATCGGCGGCTCCTGCATTCATCGTCAACTTTCCCTTTTTACTCTCCATACACCAAAACGGCACCCGCCGGAAGACGGGTGCCGTTTTTCTTTAGGATTCGGCTGTAAGGGAGCCGTATATTCCGGCCCACTGCCGGGGCGTCTGGGCAAACACCGCCCCCGCCAGCAGCAGGGCCGCCGGGTTGGTGGTCAGGTGGAAGCTCTGGCACTCCATGTAGGCGTACAGCAGCATGGTGAGCAGACAGCACACCTCCACCCGCCCGCCCCGGCGGGCAAAGCCCCACAGGGC
>CAUEKL010000197.1 GCA_959018215.1 uncultured Gemmiger sp. | reverse complement strand
CTTTGGCCCCGGCCCCCGCGCCGCCCTGGACAAGGCGCTGGAGATTGCCGCTGACCTGGGTCTTGCCACCCACAACGCCGACGGCTACATCGGCTGGGCCGAGACCGGCCCCGTGGCCGAAGGCCAGAAGTATCTGGCCACCATCACCCACTGCGATGTTGTGCCCGAAGGCAACGGCTGGGATGCCGATCCCTATACCGTCCGTGTGCGGGACGGCTGGCTGCTGGGCCGCGGCGTGGCCGACGACAAGGGCCCTGCCGTTCTGACTCTGTACGCTCTGAAGTACCTCAAGGACAATGGCGTGGAACTCAAGTATCCCGTGCGCGCCCTGCTGGGCGTGAACGAAGAGACCCGCATGGAGGACGTGGACTACTACGCCGAACATTATGAACAGCCCGCCTTCTGCTTCACCCCGGACGCTGAGTTCCCGGTGTGCAACGGCGAGAAGGGCGGCTTCAACGGCGAGATCGTCTCTCCCGCGCTGGAAGGCGGCGTCATCCGCGACTTTGCGGGCGGTGTGGCCCACAACGCCGTGCCCGACCGTGCTTCCTGCGTGGTGGCGGTCCCGGCTGCCCGCCTGAAGGAAGGCACCGGCCTGACCTTCACCGAGGATAACGGTCTGACCACCATCCATGCCGTGGGCAAGAGCGGTCATGCCGCCACCCCGGAAGGCACCGTCAACGCCATCAGCCTCATCGTGAACTGCCTGCTGGAAAGCGGTGTCTGCTCCGAGACTGAGACCGCTTACCTCCGGGTTCTGGCCAAGCTGCATGCTTCCACCGACGGCAGCGCCCTGGGGATTGCGGCGGATGACGGCCTGTTCACCCCGCTGACCATCATCGGCGGCACCATCGAGTACAAGGACGGCTGCCTGTGCCAGACCTTCGACTGCCGCTATCCCACCAACACCGACGCCGACAAGCTGACTGCCGCCATGAAAGCGGCGTGCGGCACCGCCGCCACGGTGGAGAACGTGACCAGCCGGGTGCCTTTCTATATTGATGCGGGCAGCCCGGCCATCCAGACCCTCATCAACACCTACAATGAGGTCACCGGTGAAAATCAGAAGCCCTTCACCATGGGCGGCGGTACCTACGCCCGCCACTTCCCCTATGCGGTGAGCTTTGGCCCCGAACATGCCGACCTGCCCCTGCCGGAGTTTGCCGGCCCCATGCACGGCGCTAACGAAGGTGCCAACTTTGATAAACTCATCGAAGCACTGAAGATTTATATTCTGGCTCTGCTGCGCCTTCAGGAAATCGAACTGTAAAGCCGGCCCAATATCATTATGAATCAGCCGCCCGCATCGGACCGCATCCCGGCCCGGCGGGCGGCTTGTTTTTGCGGCTGTGCGCAGACACGTTCATTTTTTGTGCAATTTATGTAAAAATACACAAACCACTGGTATCCCGCGTCAAAATGGTGTAAAATAAAACGGTTACCGACAAACAAAATGCAGCATACACGCTTTGCCAACCCACACAGGAAGGAACCGTTATGTCAAGCAAAGGAAAGAAGAAAGCCAAACAGAGTTTCTGGTCCCGGCTCAATGCCAAGGGAAAAATGTATTTTGTTCTGGCCGTCTGCTGTGCCATCGTCTTTGTCACATCGCTGGCGGCGTTTCTCATTGTACATGGCCTGAGCACCCCGGCAGCGGAGGACAAAGACAGTCCGAGCTCCCAGTCTATGGTGGATGAGGAAGGGTACGATAAGGATCAGAACACCATCGATACCAACCAGTATTCCTCCACCATTCTGGAAGAAAGCAAGGATGCCGGGCAGGACTATGTGGATGAGACCCTGTTTTTGGGCGATTCCAACACGGCGCGGATGTACCGCATGTTTGATTACTGCACCTACGACAACGCCATCGGCTCGGTGGGCATGTCGGCCCGGTCACTGGCCACTTATGCCTGCGTCAAGTTCCAGGGAATCTCCAGCTACAAGACCATGCCGGAAGCCGTGGCCATCATGCAGCCCCAGCGGGTGATCATCACCTTCGGCACCAACGACCTGAGCCCCTCCAACAGCACCGACAACTTCATCCAAAGCTATGAAAAGGGCATCAAGGCGGTGCAGGAAGCCTATCCCAGTGTGGATATCATCATCAACTCCATTCCGCCTTTGGGCAAGCAGCATTCCAACGACAGCCTGACCCAGACCCAGGTGGACGAATATAACAAGGCCATCGTGGAGATGTGCCAGAAAAACGATTGGAAGTTCCTCAACAGCGCCGAGGTGCTGAAGGATTCCTCCACCGGTTACGCCAAGAGCGGATATGTGGAGAGCAGCGACGGCATTCATCTGACCCGCACGGCCATGGACGCACTGTTTGAGTATATCCGCACCCACAGCTATATCACCGAGGATGACCGCCCCACCCTGACCAGTGTGCCCAAGCACATTGAGGACAAGGACGTGAGCAGCAGCACCGCCGCTACCGTGACCACCACCACGCCTTCTTCCTCCAGCAGCAGTTCTTCCATCGAGACCCAGGCGACGGAAACGCCTACGGAACAGCCTACTGTTGCACCCAGTTACAGCTGGCGGACTGAAGTGGTGAACCCCACTTGTACAGAGAAGGGCTATACCAAGCATATCTGCAACGAAGATTCCAGCCAAAATTACAATGACACTTACGTGGATTCGCTGGGGCATACTGCTCCCAATGCAGAGGGTAAATGTGACCGCTGCGGTGCGCAGTTGGTGACACCACCTGCTTCCAGCGACCAGAGTTCCAGCACACCTGCGGATTCTTCCAGCAGCACTACGACAACGCCAAGTCCGCAGCCCAGTCAGCCTGATTCTTCCCAGCCTACGGACCAAACGGATTCCACGCAGTCCTCGGCACAGCCTGTGGAAACCCCCGCGCAGAACACGGAGGATAACCAGGCTCCCGAAAATCAGGTCAGTGAGGACCAGCCTGCGGCCGAAACGGTCGACCAGACTCCGGCAGCCTGAACCAACAAAACGCCCCCGGCCATTGCAGCCGGGGGCGTTTTTACATCTTAGTCCGGATCGGGCAGCGGCAGGTCGTCTGCCTTCATGGTGCGCAGCTGTTCCAGGGTGATGCCGTCCACATACCGGTCAATGACCTGGCGCAGCCCGTCCCAGAACCCGATGGTGTGGCACTGGGGCCGCCGCGGGCAGGTTTCGGCCTGACTGGCCAGACAGGGGATGGGGACCAGATCACCCTCAATGGCACGCAGAATATCCCCGGCCGTGATCTCGGTTGCCGGGCGGGTCAGGCGGTATCCTCCCTGGCTGCCCCGGCTGCTGCTCACCAGCCCGGCGCGGGACAGGGGAGTGACAATCTGTTCCAGATATTTCTGGCTGATTCCCTGGCTGTCGCTTACGCTTTTGAGGGACAGCGGTTCACCCGGACCGCGGTTGGCCAGCTCCACCATCAGGCGCAGGGCATAGCGGTCTCTGGTCGAAAATTTCATGGGGATTCTCCCTTCCAAAAGGATAACACCCCTATCATACCAACTTTGAAGCCCACAGACAAGTAAAACATAGAAAAAATATAGGAAAACTTTGTTTGCGGCCTCTTTTTGCCGCCAAAGGCTTGACACCGGTGCACAAAGGCGGTATACTGTCACCATTCCAACCGAAATTGCAGGAAAGGGGATGCTGTCATGACTTGTAATGAACGCCGTGATGGTATGATGATGTGCATGTGCAGTGGGCTTCGGCAACCTGCGCATGTTTCCCCTTGCCCGTTTTTCGGGGTTTAAGGCAGGAAACAGCAGCGGCAGGGCGCCGAAAGCGCCCTGCCGCTTTTTTGTTTGTCCGGCCCTGTATGAAAAGGAGGAGCTCTCATGAAAACAGGCCCCAAGTGCCGCCAGCCCGGCGTGCGAATGTGCCGCCGCTGAAATTGCTTATCCCCCGCACCTTGTGCAAACCAATACAACCATAAAGGAGAAGAAACACATCATGAAAAAGAAGAAACTGTTGTCCGGCCTGCTGGCCGCCGCCCTGACCCTGAGCCTGGCTGCCTGCGGCAGCGCACCCGCTTCTGACAGCACCGCCGCCCCTGCCTCCGACAGCACGGCTGCCACCTCCGACACCGCTTCCGCTGAAACCACCGCTGCCACCGGCGACGGCTTCGACCCCACCGTGGACTATGAGGCCCTCAAGGGCACCACCATCACGGTGGCTGCCTCCCCTGTGCCCCACGCCGAGATCCTGAAGGTGGCGGGTGAGATCCTGGCCGGTGCCGACATCAACCTGAAAGTGGTGGAATTCACCGATTACATCCAGCCCAACAAGGCCACCGAGAACGGGGAAGTGGATGCCAACTACTTCCAGCACGGCCCCTATCTGGAAAACTTCAACGAGGAAAACGGCACCCACCTGGTGAGCGTGGCTGCCATCCATTACGAGCCCCTGGGCCTGTACCCGGGCAAGACCAAAACCCTGGATGAGCTGGCCGACGGTGCCCAGATCGGCGTGCCCAACGACACCACCAACGAAGCCCGCGCCCTGCAGCTGTTGGCTGCCCAGGGCCTGATCACCCTGAAGGACGGCGCCGGTCTGACCGCCACCAAGAACGACATCGTGGACAATCCCAAGAACCTGAACATTGTGGAGATGGAAGCCGCCCAGCTGCCCCGTCAGCTGTCCTCCCTGGATATGGCCGTCATCAACG
>CAUEKL010000196.1 GCA_959018215.1 uncultured Gemmiger sp. | reverse complement strand
GTTTTCGCATGGGGAAAGCAACCGTATTTTCACAGTTATTCAAAACTCTATCCCACAATTTTCACAAAATGGGCCTATAATCACAAACGGACATCCAGACGGGCGGCAACGCCCGAAAAAATACAAAAGGGGAGTGTGCATCTTGATCGAAGTCAGCCATCTGACCAAGCGATATGGTTCGCATGTGGCAGTCGATGACATCAGCTTCACGGTGGACGACGGCTGCATTTACGGCCTGCTGGGGCCCAACGGCGCCGGCAAATCCACCACCATGAACGTCATCACCGGGTATCTTTCACCCACCAGCGGCACCGTCACCATCAACGGCCATGATATCCAGGAGGAACCCCAGGCTGCCAAGGCCTGTATCGGGTATCTGCCGGAACTGCCGCCGCTGTATACCGACATGACGGTAGGGGAGTACCTGAATTTTGTGGCGGAACTCAAAGGCGTCAAGAAAAAGGCCGACCGCGCCGCCGACGTGGCCAAGGCATCGGAGCGGGCAGGGCTGCAGGAAATGCAGACCCGTCTGATTCGCAATCTGTCCAAGGGGTACCGCCAGCGCGTGGGTGTGGCGGCCGCATTGCTGGGCAATCCGGACATCATCATTCTGGACGAACCCACCGTCGGCCTCGATCCCGCCCAGATGATCGAGATCCGCTCGCTGATTCACGATCTGGGCAAGACCCACACGGTGATCCTTTCCAGCCACATTCTGAGTGAGGTACAGACGGTCTGTGACCGCGTTCTGATCATCTCCGGGGGCAAGCTGGCCGCCCAGGGTACGCCGGAAGAGCTGGCGGCACGCCTGGCCGCCAAGGGCGTGATCTCCGCCACCGCCCAGGGCAGCAAGGAGGCCGTGCTCAAAGCTGCGGCCGCCGTGCCCGGTCTGACCGATATCCGGGTGACTGCCGAGAAGGGGGACGAAGTCAGCTTCACCGCTTCCAGCACCGACGGCAGCGACCTTCGTGCTGCACTTTCGGCCGCCCTGGCCGCTGCCGGCTGCCCGGTCCTGAGCTTGAGCAGCCAGAACATGAGTTTGGAAGACGTGTTCCTGCAGCTGACCGAAGCCGATCATCCCGCCGAGGAACCGACTGCTTCCCAGTCTGGGGACGCACAGCCGCAGGAACTGCCGCAGGAGCCCGCCCCTGCCGAGCAAGAGCCGGAAGAAGTCCCGACGTCCACTGCTCCGGTTGAGCAACCGACGCAGGATGAAAAGGAGGGGAACTAAAGTATGCTGGCTATCTTCAAGCGCTAAACCAGAAGTTACTTTCCCAGCATGATCTGGTATGTTGCCATCGCTGTGATCCTGGCGTTCATCGGCCTGTATTACAGCGCCAACTGCCTGATTTACGGTACATCTGATTTTTCCATTATTCTGTATTCCACCACGCTGGTCATGCTGTTTGTTCTGCCCGCGCTGTCCATGCGCAGTTTTGCGGATGAGCGCCGCAACAAAACCGATCAGCTTCTGCTGACCAGTCCGGTCACCATTCCGCAGATCGTGCTGGGCAAATATCTGGCCCAGCTCGTGGTCTTTGCAGTTCCCATGGTGGTGGCCGCCATCATGCCGCTGATCCTGACGGCGTTCGGCACCGTCTCGCTGACCAGTGCTTACGCTTCGCTGTTTGCGTATTTCCTGCTGGGCGCGTCCTGCATCGCAGTAGGCACCTTCATCTCGGTGCTCACTGAAAATCAGATCATCGCCTATCTGGCCACCTTCGGGGTGCTGCTGGTTTCTTATCTGATGGAAAGCGTGCAGTCCCTGTTCACTTCCGGCAATACCCTGGCCTTCCTTGTTTTCTGTATCGTGCTGGCGGTGGCGGCCGTTCTCATCGGCCTGGTGTGCAAGAGCGTCACTGTGGGCAGCGGAGTTTTCTGCGGCGGCGCCGTGGTGCTGATTCTGCTGTTCCAGCTGCGCCCGGCCTGGCTGCTCACCGCCTTCAATCATGTGCTGGACGCCCTGGCGCTGTTCACGCCTTTCCAGACCTTTGTGGGAGGCATGTTCAGTGTTTCCGCCATCATCTATTATCTGTCGGTCATCGGCCTGTTCCTGTTCCTGACCGGCCAGGCGCTGGAACGGCGCCGCTGGAACTGAGAAAGGAGGGTTCCTGAAGATGAAATTCAAATTCGGCAAAAAGCCCTCCGGCAGCAAGCAGACCGTACAGCCCACCGAGGCCCAGCAGGCCAGCCGCCGCCGTATGCTTCATTCCGGCGCTTATGCCAGCGCCCTGGCGGCCATCGTTCTGGTGGTCGTGATCCTTCTGAACCTGGTGGTGAACGCGGTTCCCACCAAGTATACCGAGTTCGATATCTCCACAGGGCAGATGTTCACCCTGAGCGAAACCACCGTCAGCATGCTGAAGGCGTTGGACAAGGATGTGACCGCCTACTTCCTGGCCGAGACCGGCAACGAAGATACCAATATCAGCCGCATCCTGGACCGCTATGCCGGGGAGAGTTCCCACTTTACCTGGCAGCAGCGCGACCCGGCTCTGTATCCGACTTTTGCGGATCAGTATGACGCGGGGGATGCCAGCTCCAACAGCGTGATCGTGGTGTGCGGGGACAATTCCGCCGTGGTGGATTACAATGACATGTACCAGTACGATTACTCCAGCTACAGCTCCTATTCCATGAACTTCGACGCAGAAAATGCGCTGACCACCGCCATCGCGCAGGTCACCCGGGAAAACACCTACACCATGTATGCCCTGACCGGTCACGGCGAAACTTCCCTGGGCAGTGACTTTACCGATACCCTGTCCAATGCAGGTGTTACGGTGAACGATCTGAACCTGAATACCGGAGAAATTCCCGAAGACGCCGACGCGCTGATTATCAACGTGCCCCAGGCAGATTTCAGTGAACTGGATGCCGACGCCCTGCGCGGATATCTGTCCTCCGGCGGCAAGGTCATTGTCACCACCAGCTTGTTGTACGAAACTCCCAACCTGGACGCGGTGCTGGCGGAATACGGCATGGAACGCCAGCCCGGTCTGCTGGTGGAAACCGACGCCAACTACTATGCCTATCGCTATGCGGGCACCTATCTGCTGCCCAAGATCCAGTCCAATGACATCACTTCCGGCATGACCGACGGGATGTTCGTCTTTACTCCCACGGCCCAGGGCATTGTGACCGTGGAGGATGATACCACCCAGACCGATGAAACGGCCAGCGAGTCCTCTGTGACCCACACCTCCTTGCTGACGACCTCTTCCAGCGCTTATTCCATGCTGGAGTATGCCACTGCCACCGTACTGGAGCAGGGTGCCAATGACCCCACCGGCAATTTTGACCTGGCTGTGGCGGCCGAGGATGAGACCTCCGGTGCCAAACTGGTGTGGATCAACTGCGGCAACATCTTCCTGGATGAGATCAACTCGGCGGTATCCGGCGGCAACGCCCAGCTGCTGGGCAGCATTGTCAACTGGATGAACGGGGAAGAGAACAACGTGGTCATTGATGCCAAGAGCATGAGTGCCGAAACGCTGACCGTTCCCAGCGGAGCGGTTACCCCTCTGGGCCTGCTGTTTGTCTTCATTATTCCGTTGGGCTTCCTGCTGGCAGGCGTGTTCATCACCATCACGCGCCGCCGCCGTTAACGAGGTAACTGCTAATGAAAGCAAAGAAATATCTGCCGCTGTTGATCCTGGCTGCTCTTGTGGTGGTTCTGGGCGTGGCCCTGGCAATCCTGAGCAATCTGGATGAAGAGGAAGACGACAGCGTGGCGTTGTTCGATTTTGATTCTTCCTCCGTCACCGCGCTGTCGTATCAAAAGGAGGAAACCGCGCAGACCCTGCTGCAGGATGACAGCGACAGCTGGTATCTGGAAGGCGACCCGACTTTACCGCTGGACCAGGATACAGCTTCCTCTTTGGTAGAACAGTACGTCGGTCTGAAAGCGGCCCGTGACCTGGGCGCCGGAACCGAAACGGAAGACATGGGCCTGGATACCCCCACCATGGTCTTTACACTGGGAACGGACGGGGCGGACATCTCTTCGGCGGAAACTGCTTCCTCCGAGACCGCGACCGGTGAAACCGCTGCCGGTGTGTACACCGTGACCATCGGTGCGGAGAACTCCATCACCGAAGCCTACTATGCCAAGGTCAGCTGGAACGATCATATCTACACCATCAGTTCCACCGATCTGTCCGATCTTGTCAAGACGCCCCAGGATCTGTATGAAGCTCAGGACATCACCACCCTGGAATCGGACGATGTGACCGCCCTGACGCTGGAAACCTCCACCGAGACGCTGAACTTTACCAAGAACGACGACACCTGGACGTTGACGGATGACCCCGACTATGCGGTGGACCAGGATGCCGTAGAGAAGATGGCCGCTACCATTTGCGATATGGAGACCGAGATGACCATTACCCATCCGGAGGCCGACAGCGTTTACGGTCTGGATCAGCCCCAGGCCGTGGTGACGGTGACCGGCAGCGACGGCACCACCATTACCTGCAGCTTTGGCAGCACTTCGTCGGAGGACAGCAGCGTCTGCTATATGCGCTCCAGCCATGCCACCGGCGTCGTGTATGAAGTGAATGCCGATCATCTGGCTGCCTATGCCTACACCAAGGAGACACTGAAAGCCGCCACCGCGGAAACCGCCGAATCCGACAGCGACAGCGAAGAGGAT
>CAUEKL010000195.1 GCA_959018215.1 uncultured Gemmiger sp. | reverse complement strand
GTCCGCGTGTCTGTCCGTATCAAGGAAGGCGACAAGGAGCGTATCCAGGCCTTTGAAGGCACTGTCATCGCGAAGAAGCACGGCGGCATCGCCGAGACCTTCACCGTTCGTCGTACCTCTTACGGCGTCGGCGTTGAGCGTGTGTTCCCGATGAACAGCCCCTTTGTTGAAAAGGTGGATGTTGTCCGCCGCGGTAAGGTCCGTCGTGCCAAGCTGTTCTATCTGCGCAGCCGCACCGGCAAGGCCGCCAAGGTCAAGGCGCGTATCTGAGAAATTCACAATCCGGTCGTGCAACAACGGCCGCAAAGGGGGAGGACGGTTGGCGTTCTCCCTTTTTGCGTTTCTAATACACAATTTCCAACAAGGCGGGGTGAAGATATGACGCAGGATCTGTCCATGCGGGACCGGTTCAACCGGCAATTCAAGCGGAACCGGGACCTGCTGGAATGGTTTGAAGCCATTGTGCTGGCCGTAGGTGCCGTGGCACTGGTGTTCACCTTCGGGGTGCGGATGATCCGGGTGGACGGCCGCTCCATGCAGCCCACCCTGCAGGACGGAGAACGCCTTCTGATCTCCAGCCTGCCCTATACACCCCGGTACGGGGACATCGTCATTATTGACGAGTATACCTCCTACGGCCGCCCGCTGGTCAAGCGGGTCATCGGCATGGCAGGGGACACCATCGATATCGATTTTGAACAGGGGGTTGTTTACCGCAACGGCAATGCCCTGGATGAACCTTACACCGCCGAACCCACCTATCTGCAGGAGACCGTGACCTTCCCGGTGACCGTGCCGGAGGGCTGCATCTTTGTGATGGGGGACAACCGCAACAATTCTACCGACAGCCGCTCCGCCGACGTGGGCTTTATTGATACCCGCGATGTGCTGGGCCGCGTCCTGATGCAGGTGCCGCTATGAGTGAAGATATTATCAACCGCCGTCAGATCCATTGGTTCCCGGGGCATATGGCCAAGACCCTGCGTCTGATGGAAACCGAGATCCGCAACGTGGACTGCGTTCTGCAGGTGCTGGACGCCCGCATTCCCTTGTCCAGCCTGAACCCGGAGATCGAGCGTATTACCCGGGACAAGCCCCATCTGTATGTGCTGAACAAAGCCGATCTGGCCGATCCCGAGATCACCAAACAGTGGCTGACCTATTTCCGGGAAGCCGGAGCCGGCTGCCTGCCCATGGACTCCAAGCAAAAGGGCAAGGCCGGTGCCGCCAAGGATCTGATTGAAAAGGAACTGGCGGCCCTGATGGAACGCCGCAAAGCCCGCGGTATGGTGGGCGCCCGCATCCGGGTGATGATCGTGGGGATTCCCAACGTGGGCAAGTCCACCTTCATCAACTCCTTTGCCGGCACCACCCGGGCCAAGGCGGCCAACAAGCCGGGCGTGACCCGGGGCAAGCAGTGGATCACGGTGGGCAATTATGACCTGATGGATATGCCCGGCGTGCTGTGGAAAAAATTTGATTCTTTGCAGACCGCGGCCAACCTGGCCTTCATCGGTTCCATCCGGGACGATATCCTGGACATTGAGGAGCTGGCCTGCGGCCTTTTGGAAAGTGTGCGCCAGATCTACCCCCAGCGCCTGCTGGAGCGGTATAAGCTGGAAGAATCCGCCCTGGAACTGCCGCCCTACGACCTGCTCCAGGCCATTGGTGCCAAGCGGGGCATGCTGATTTCCGGCGGCGAGGTGGATGCCGAGCGCGCTGCCCGCATGCTGGTGGGCGAATTTCGGGCCAGCAAATGGGGACGTATCTCTCTGGAACGCCCGCCCCGTCGGCAAAATGAGATAGACTGGGAGGAAGAAGATGCCCCGCAAGACGATTGATTCCACCCCGCTGTATGAGTACGACGAGGCCCTGCGCACCGAGTGCGGGATGCTGTGCGGGGTGGACGAAGCCGGCCGCGGCCCTTTGTGCGGGCCGGTGTGCTGCGCGGCAGTCATCCTGGACCCGGAAGACCCCATCCAGGGAGTGACCGACTCCAAAAAGCTCAGTGAGAAGCGCCGGGAGGAACTGTACGAAGAGATCACCCGGCGGGCCCTTGCCTGGCATGTGGAGTTTGTCTCCCCCCGGGAGATTGATGAAAAAAACATCCTTTGGGCCACCATGGCCGGAATGGCCCGGGCGGTGAATGCCCTGGAAACCAGGCCCGACCTGGTCCTTGTAGACGGCAACCGCTGCCCGCCCGGCCTGGAACTCCCTTCCCGGGCGGTGGTCAAGGGGGATGCCACCAGCGCTTCCATTGCGGCGGCGTCCATCCTGGCCAAGGTCAGCCGGGACCGGTACATGTGTGAGCTGGACGCTCAATATCCCCAGTACCAGCTGGCCAAGCATAAGGGGTATCCTACAGCTTTGCATTACCAGCTGATTCAGCAGTACGGAATTCAACCCTTCTACCGCCGCAGCTTCCTCAAAAAGCTGGGGTACTGAGCATGCCGGCGGACAAGGCCCTGGGGGCAAAGGGCGAAGCCATTGCCGCCAGGTACTACCAACAAAACGGGTATCTGCTCCTCAACCATAATTATCGTACCCGGATGGGGGAGCTGGACCTGATTCTGTATAAGGATGGTGGTCTTGTGTTTGCCGAGGTCAAAACCAGGACCAGTTCCCGCAAGGCCGCACCGGCTGAAGCGGTGGACGCCCGCAAACAGCACCGGCTGATCGCGGCCGCCCAGCTGTATCTGCAGCGCAGCCCCTATGCGGATGCCCCTGCCCGGTTCGACGTGGTCGAAGTGATCCCGTCGGAACGGGGCTGGCAGGTGCACTGCATCCGGGATGCGTTTCAACTATCATAGAGAAAAGGGGAAAGGACATGCAGTATCAAAGCACACGAAATCACGAGACCGTGGTAAGCTCTTCCGAAGCCATCGTGCGCGGGCTGACGCCGGACGGCGGGCTGTTCGTGCCGCAGGCTTTCCCTGCCGCCGATCTGGAAGGCTGGAAGAACCTCAGCTATCCTGAATTGGCCGCCCGTATCCTGGAACTGTACCTGACTGATTACGACCCCGAATTCCTGCGCCGCGCCGCTCATGAGGCATACGGCGAAGCCTTCGGCGGCAAGGCCGGCTGCGTGCAGAGGGTGGCGGACGGGCTGTTCTCGCTGGAACTGTGGCACGGTCCCACCAGCGCCTTCAAGGATTACGCCCTGCAGCTCATGCCCAAACTGCTGGTGCAGGCCAAGAAAAACCTGGGCCGCACCGAGCACACCCGCATTCTGGTAGCAACCTCCGGGGATACGGGCAAGGCCGCTCTGGCCGGATACGCAGGGCTGGACGGCATTGATATTGCGGTGTTCTATCCCAACGACGGTACCAGCGAGATCCAGCGCCTGCAGATGGCCACCCAGACCGGGGACAATGTGGCGGTGTACGCAGTGCAGGGCAACTTTGACGATGCCCAGACCGGCGTGAAGAAGGTTTTCGGTGACGCCGCTGTGGCCGAGGAACTGGCCGCCCGGGATATCCGCCTGTCCAGCGCCAACTCCATCAACTGGGGCCGCCTGGCTCCGCAGATCGTCTACTACTTCTACGCCTATTTCCGCCTGGCGGAGCAGGGCGCCGTGGAGTGGGGCAAACCGGTGGACTTCTGTGTGCCCACCGGCAATTTCGGTGATATCCTGGCCGGGTACTATGCCAAGCGCATGGGCCTGCCGGTGGGCCGTTTGGTCTGCGCTTCCAACCGCAACAACGTCCTTACCGACTTCATCAACACCGGTGTGTATGACAAGCGCCGGGAATTCTACAAGACCACCTCGCCCTCCATGGACATCCTGATCTCCAGCAACCTGGAGCGTCTTTTGTACCATGTGACCGGAAACGACGCCAAGGTGGCCGGATGGATGCAGGAGCTGACCACCACCGGCATTTACAAGGTGGACGATGCCACCCTGGCCGCTATCCGGGAAAGTTTTGACTGCGGTTGTGCCGCAGATGAGGAAGCTGCCCAACAGATTCACACCTGCTTTGCCCAGGATCATTACCTGTGCGACCCGCACACGGCGGTGGCCTTCCGGGTGGCGGGGGACAACCGCACCGAAGCGCCCATGGTGGTGCTTTCCACGGCCAGTCCCTTCAAGTTCCCCCGGGATGTGCTGGCGGCCCTGGGTGAACCGGTGCCCGAAAGCGATTTCGCGGCCATGAAACAGCTCACCGCCTGCACCGGGTGCCAGGCTCCTGCGGCCCTGGCGGCGCTGGAAACCCTGCCGGTCCGCTTTACCGCGGTCATTCCGCCGGAAGACATCCGCACGGCCGCACTGAAATAACGTATAAAAGGAAACACTATGGCGATTTTTGCAATCGGGGATCTGCACCTCTCTCTGGGCGGGAACAAGCCCATGGACGTTTTCCCCGGCTGGGAAGGGTATCTTCCCAAGCTGGAAGCAAAGTGGCGCACCCTGATTCAGGACACCGACACGGTGATTTTGGCGGGGGATACCTCCTGGGCCATGCGCCTGCAGGACACAAAAGCGGATTTTGATTTTCTCCAGAGCCTGCCGGGGCAGAAGTGGATGCTCAAGGGCAACCACGACTACTGGTGGACCACGGCCCGCAAGATGGAAACCTACCTGACGGCCAACGGCTGGGATACTTTGCACATCCTGCACAACAACTGCTGCATGGTGGGCAGTCTGGCCCTGTGCGGCTCCCGGGGATGGCCCTTTGACGACGCTGCCGCCCAGAGCGTCAAGAT
>CAUEKL010000194.1 GCA_959018215.1 uncultured Gemmiger sp. | reverse complement strand
ACGTTGGTGCGGCTTCTGCCATCCTGTGCATTTGCTGACCGGGGCAGCCTCCGGGCGCGTGTTTCTGCTTCATGTTCCGGGCAACAGCGGCCTCATCATATGCGGCGGCCTCACGCTCCACAAAAGTGATGGCGCCGGTAGGGCAGGTGGGCAGACAGTCACCCAGGCCGTCACAGTAATCATCCCGCAGCAGAACGGCCTTGCCGTCCTTCATACCGATGGCTCCTTCGTGACAGGCACGGGCGCAGGCACCGCATCCGTTGCATTTTTCCCGGTCAATATGAATGATTTTCCGAATCATAAGCAGACTCCTTTTTGTATGTTCTATGTTCTAAGTATAGCCTGAACAGGCCACAAGTGCTGTTGCATAAACCACGCAATTTGAAAAATGCCGGTCAATTTTGCTCCCCTCTGTGTACAAAAAATGCCGGAAAACGGGGTTCACAGATGGAGCAGAATCAACAAAAATCACGCAAGAACGAACAACTGGCTTTGCGAAGTCCCCGAAATTGTGCTATAATAAAAATGTACGAAGCTAAGAAGAAAGAAAGTGGGGGTACCATGTATAACGTTGGGGATATCATCGTATACGGAGAGCATGGAATCTGCCGCGTGGCGGCAGTCGGGCCGCTGGACCTGGGCGGCCCCGGCGGGCGGCTGTATTATACGCTGCATCCGTATTACCAGCCGGAGCTTGTCATCTATGCCCCTATTGACAACGAACGGGTAGTGATCCGTCCGCCAATTACCCGTGAGCAGGCGGAACAGATTGTCAGTGAGCTTCCCGGGGTTCCGGAGCTGGAAATTCCGGACGAAAAAGGCAGGGAATCGCTGTTCAGTCAGGTACAGCACGGGTGTGACTGCCGGGCTCTGGCCGGAATGCTGAAAACGCTGTACCGCCGCCGTGCTCAGCGTCAGCAGAAAGGCCGCCGTGCCACCAGCGTGGATGAACGGTATTTCCATGCGGCGGAAGATCAGCTCTACGGTGAACTGGCCTTTGCCCTGGGAATGGACCGGGACGAAGCACCACAGTACATTCGCACCTGCCTGGGGCAGGCACAATAAGTTGTCGTATCATCCTCCATCGGGCTGCACGGAGCGGTCCCGGTGGGGGATTTTTGCATGGGTAAGACAAAACCGGCATATTCATGGCATCGGAGACCAAAACTGAAATCGGGATGCCGCTTCCGCCCGTGCAAAAGAGGTTTTCCGGCTGTAAATAACCGCCCCGCGGCCATTGCTTTTGCAAAAAGTTGGGTGTACAATACCCATGTGTATGCCGTATCGAGCGGAGGACCGCTTCCGCCATGGCGTATGCGGAAACAGGAGGGTATTTTGGCAAACCTGAGAAAACAAAAAGAAGCTCTGGTCAATTATTTCGAAGCCGGCTGCAAGCCTGTGGGAAAGCTGACCGTAGGGCTGGAAGTGGAACATTTTATTACCGGGACCGATGGCAGTCCCGTCAGCTTTGAACAAGTCCAGCAGGTCATGAAAGCCCTGCAGCAAACCGGAGATGTGCCGGTGGTAATGGACGGGGAATACGTCGGCTTTTACAATGATGCGTATGCACTCTCTCTGGAGCCCGCCTGCCAGTTGGAAATCAGCATCTTTCCGCAGCCCAGCGTGAGTCGTCTGATGGCGGTGTACGAAGGCTTTGCGGCGCGGATGCATCGCGCTCTGGCCCAGCAGGGGCTTCGCGGGTATAATCTCGGGTATCATCCCACCCGCCGGGCGTCGGCTCTGCCTCTTATCCCCAAAAAGCGATATGAGGTTATGGACCGTTATTTCCAGAAGCGAGGCAACCACGGGATGCAGATGATGCGGGCCACCGCCTCTACCCAGGTGTCGGTGGATTATTACAGTGAGCAGGATTTCGTGCGGAAATACCGTGTGGCTTGCCTGATTGCTCCGCTGCTGGCTCTGCTGACCGACAACGCCCCCGTATATGAGGGCCAGCCCAATCATGCATACAGTGTGCGCACTTCCATCTGGAATGACGTGGACCCCGATCGCTGCGGCATTCTGCCGATTCTGATGGACGAGGACTTCGGCTTTGAAAAGTATGCCGATTATATTTTGCAAAAGCCCCTGGTGGTTTCCCGCCGCGGTCCCCGCACAGAGGGCGTCGGGCGCAAGTCGGCCTTTGAAGTGTATCCTTCCGCCATGGGCCGGGAGGAAATTGAACACGTACTGTCCATGTTCTTTTTTGATGTGCGCTTGAAAAGTTATATCGAAATTCGGGTGGCGGACAGTATGCCCGCTGCTTATGTGGCCGGCTATGCGGAGATGGTCAAAGCCATTTTGTCCAGCCCTGCAGCGCAGGATGGGATTTTGCGCCATTATGCCGGAGCAACGGTAGAGGATATTGAAGCGGCCAAAGTTGGAATCTGCTGCAACGGCTACAAGGCCCAGGTGTACGGCCGGCCGGTGGCCGATGAGGTGGCCTGGCTCATGGCCCAGGCCAAAAGCCGTGTGACCACTGCGGAAGGACGCCGGAATCTGGAACCGTTGGCGGCGCTGGCTGCTCAAAAGAAAACCATCCGGGAAACGGTGACCGACTATGAGTAAGATGAAAAACGCACTGGCTTTGGACGCTGAGTATCTGGACATGGCCCGCCGGGACCCGGCGCTGCGTCATGACTTTGATGCCATCGTGGACTATATGAAGCACTCCACAGCCATCCACCACGGGGAATATGTACGCACGTGCTTTAAACCCAAACTGCTGACCGAATCCCAGTTTTCCCGCATCAAGGCGGACATGAAGGTGCTGTATTCCATTTTTGCCCGGGTTATGGAGGAGTATGAAAAAGATGCTTCTTACCGGGCTTTGTTCGGCTTTGATCCCCGGGTGGAAGAGCTGATTCTGCGGGCCAACCGCGCACCGTCCCTGCTTCCCATGGCTCGTATCGATTTCTTTTATAATGAAGAGACAGGGGAGTATACCTTCTGTGAATTCAATACCGACGGCGCCAGCGCCATGAATGAGGACCGGGAACTGCACAATGCCCAACAGCTTTCCGGTGTATACCGGGCGTTTACAACGTCACACAAGACCCGCCGCTGCGAATTGTTTGACAGTTGGGTCCAAACCATGGAAAAGATCTGGCAGCGCGCCGGCGGCCATACCGCACCGCGGGTGGCCATAGTGGATTACATGGAGTGCGGTACGGTCAATGAGTTTGAGATTTTCCGCCAGCATTTTGAGAAGGCGGGAATTCCGGCGGAAGTCTGTGATGTGCGGGCACTTCGATATGATGGCCACAGGCTGACGGGCCCTGCCGGAGAAACCATTGACATGATCTACCGACGCGCCGTCACCAGCGATGTGCTGAATCACTATGAGGAAAGCACCGATTTTCTCCAGGCTGTCCGCGACGGAGCTGTTCTGCTGGTGGGAGATTTTCATACCCAGATTGTACACAATAAGGAGCTCTTCCGTGTGCTGCATCTGCCGCGCACCCGGCAGATGCTGTCCGAACAGCAGAAAGCGTATATCGATGCCCATGTGCCTTATACGGCGGAATTTGCCGCAGAGCATATTCCCATGGTTTTGAAAGACAAAGACCGCTGGATTTTGAAACCCACTGATTCTTACGGCTCCCGCGGTGTGTACGCCGGGGTGGAATACAGCGCTGACCGCTGGACTGAAGTGGTTCGGAGCGTACCGCATACAGGGTACCTTCTGCAGGAGTTCCACACGCCCTATGTGACCCGAAATTATGGCTTGAACGGCGATACCTTCGGCCTGAATCGCTACTACAATCTGACCGGTATCTATACCTATGATGGTGTGGCCCAGGGGGTATATTCCCGCGTTTCGCTCACGCCGATCATTTCTTCCCAGTACAGTGAAAAGACCCTGCCCACCCTGCTTGTGGCCGATGAATGAAGGACCCCGTTTCTGCGGATACTAGCCAAAAGACCGAGAACGTCGGGAAAGGGGCGCAATCCATGCGGGAATCATCTTACCATGCCATTCTGACCGAAATGACGGTGCGTGCCCTGTGGGAAACGCAGAATGTCATTGACTGCATCCCGGATGAATTGTGGGATAAACCTTACGGCGGTGCCCCTTTGTGGCAGCATATCTACCATATGCTCCACGGGCTGGATCAGTGGTTCATCAATCCAAGAGACCGGGATTTCGTAGAACCGCCTGTGCACACTCCCTTACTGCAGGATCTGGCCATCTATCCGGCCACCCATCTGAATCGGCGCCAGATCAATGACTATTTTCATACCATCAAAGCGAAACTCTCCCTCTATCTGCCGGCGCTGCATGACGAGGACCTTCTGCAGCGACCGGAAGGCTGCGAGTGGACCAGGATGACCCTGATTCTGGCGCAATACCGGCATTTGCATCTGCATTTGGGGATGCTGATGGGATTTGTGCAGGCTGCCACAGGGCTGTGCCCGCGGGTGTTGGATCTGGGCACCGAGATCCCGTTGGGGCCCTACGACCCGTATGAATAAGAAAGGACGTTTGTTCATGAAACACCTGATTGGCCCGGCGGTGCCGGTGGTCCTGTCTGCCGCATTGTGCGGTTGCCTGCTGTGTGCCTGCCAAAAGCAGGACACGGAAATCACCTGGCAGGCCACACTGCCCAACACAGGCGTCGGCATGGGGATCTCCGGCGGGGAAGTTACGGAATCCACGACCATTCTGTATCCGGCAAAGGAAGGGGACAGTGAGCGGGAGGTGCGCTTGCTGTCGGTACC
>CAUEKL010000193.1 GCA_959018215.1 uncultured Gemmiger sp. | reverse complement strand
GCCGGGTCACCGCCCCCACGGCCCCCATGGCCATGGTGATGAGGGGTGTCTCCGGCCGCCGGGCCGCGGCCTGGGCGGTGGCCTGCAGCAGCCGGGCCGCATCCGCTGCGTCCCGGGGCATCACCGCCAGTTTGGCCACGTCCGCTCCCGCGTCCGCCATGGACACCAGCAGGTCGGTCATGGCGCCGGTCGCCGGCGTCTTGTCAAAATCGTGGCAGCTGAACACCACCGCCGCCCCCGCCTGATGGGCCGCTCCCAGCAGGGACCCCCGCAGGGCCTCGCCCACTGAGAACTCCACGTCCAGCAGGTCGGACGCCCGGGGGGCTTCCTCACAGAGTCCTTCCAGCAGGGCGGCGTACTCTTCCGGGGTCAGGACCGCCGGGCCGCCCTCCCGGGCGGTGCGGACCGTGGCCAGGATGGCCCGTTTGGGCGCTGCCTTGCGCACCGCCGCCAGGGCTTCGGCCGCCGTCCGGGGCGTCAGGGTCTTGAGGGCATCCAGACGCACTTCCAGCAGATCCGCCGCCTCGGCGGCCTGCACCGCCAGCCCGGCCAGTTCCGCTGCCGTCGCCGCCGTCAGGGGCACGATCACCTTGCAGCTTCCCGCCGTTGCCCGGGCCGGTGCCGAAAGCACCGTTCCCCACACCGTCACATCCGCCATACTGTTGCCTCCTTCAGGACTTCTTGCGCCGCAGCCGTCCGGTCACCATGCCCAGCAGCTTCTGGGCCATGCTGTACACTTCCCGGAAATTCAGCCCGCAGACCACCATGGTCAGGATGGTCACCGGGGCCACCCAGTTTTCCACATAGAACAGCACCCAGATCTCCACCAGAATGAGTCCCAGATTCACGATCATCCACTTGGGGTGGAAGTCGATATACAAAAGCCCCCGGGTGGAATAGGCCCGCAGCAAAAACACCAGCAGCAGGGACAGGAAGCTGGCCGAGGTGGCCCCCACCGGTCCCATCCACAGGATGAACAGATAATTCAGCACCAGGTTGAGCAGGGCCCCCGCCAGCATGGTGTACAACGAACCGGAAGATTTTTTGTACACAACGTAGACGCTGTTCAGGAAGTTGTTCAGGCAGGTGCACATGGAGGCCAGTACCAAAAAGGGCACGAACTGCCAGGCGTCGTAGTAGTCCGCCCGGAACAGGTGCATCATGGGCTGGCAAAGCCAGATGATGCCCGCCGCGCAGCAGAAAAGCACGCTGGCATACACCCGGAACACCTTGCTGAAGAAGGCCTCCCGGTCCTCCTCCACCGTCACGGCGGAGAGCTGCCAGGCTTCGTAGAAGAACTGCCCCACGAAGGTGATGATCTGGGGCAGATAGTACCCGGTACTGAGCAGGCCCACCCAGGCTTCGCTGCTGCGGCCCTCGTAGCCGCCGCACATGGCCTGGACGTAGAACTGGTCGGAAGCGTTGATGATCCAGAAGCTGATGGACGCCGGGATCATGGGCACGCAGTAGCGCAGCATCTCCTTCCAGAGGGAGAGGCTGAACTTGTGCAGGTCAAAGTAATGGCGGCATCCCCCGGCCAGGAACACAAAGATAGCCGAGCAGATGTCCGAGCAGAAGAGTGCCAGCAGGTAGCCGGTGGCTCCCATGTTCAGCACACTGAGGAAGATAAAATAGAACCCCAGCAGGGTCAGGGTGGTGAGCACGCCGTCGATGGCCACCAGCCGGTTGCACATGCGGGACCGGATGAACTGGGTGCACAGGGTGCGCAGGCAGCTGGCCAGCACGCACATATACAGCAGCACCAGGTAGGACGCCGCGTTGGGGATCATCCGCACCAGCGGCCAGAAGAGCACCATCAGGGCAAACCCGGCCAGGATGGTGGCCAGGCCGTTCATAAAGACGCTGGATTTGTCCTTGGTCTTATCCAGGCCGAACCGGATGACCGCATAGCTGACCCCCAGGCTGACCACCGGGATCAGCAGGTTGGTCACGCTCTGCATGAGCTTGATGACGCCCATGACATCGGGGCTTTCCAGGGCGTAGGTCAGATAAGGCTGGATGAACAGACTGACCAGCTTGGAGCTGAAGTTGGAGATGGCAAACAGCAGTGTGTTGCTCACCAGCATGGAATACTTTTTATTGTCAGACAAAGGGCGGGCCTCCCTGCTTTGATAGGATTGGGTCATTCTATGCCCGGCGGGGGCGCCGGGGTGCGCAGCAGCGCCCGTCGGGCCTTGTAGTCGGGCAGCACCCGGCCCACAGCGGCCCAGAAAGCCGGGCTGTGGTCGGGGTGGGCAAAGTGGCAGAACTCATGCACCACCACATATTCCTGGGCGGCGGCGGGCATGGTGCACAGCCGCAGCGAAAAGGCCAGGGTCCCGGTGCGCAGGCTGCAGGACCCCCACCGGGTGTGCATGTCCCGCACCGCCACCTTGGGCATCCGGCCGCCCGGGCAGCTGGCGGCAAACACCGGGTAATAGGCCTCACACCAGGCCCGCATCCGGGCCAGGGCTTCGGCTTTGGAGGGCAGGGGCGTCCGTTCTTCCTGTTCCCGGCGCCGGATCACCCGCTGCCGGGCCTGGCGGACCCAGTCGGCCCGGGAAGCCACAAAGGCATCCACCGCCGATACCGGCACCCAACCGGCCGCCGAAGCCGCCACGCTGCCGTCCGGCCGCACCCGCAGGTTGATGTTGCGCACCCGCCGCCGGGTCAGGGTGTACTCCACCCCGCCGGCGCTGCGCCGGGCTGTTTTGGGCTGGGCCATGGCCGCCGCCTCCTTTCGCCCCGTTCTTCTTTGCCTATTGTACACGTTTTGCCAGGCAAAGGCAAATCCTTCCCTTTTCTTCCGATATCCCGTCCCTTATGGTATAATGATGGGCAGAATTCCGGCGGTTCATCAGCCGCCCACACCACCCAAGGAGAATGGTCATGTCTGTTGAGATTCTGGACAACGGCACCCGGGTGCACACCGCCCCCGGAGCCACCTTCGGCTCCGACGCTTTGCTGCTGGCCCGGTTTGCCCCGCCCCGTCCCGGCGACCGGGCCCTGGACCTGTGCAGCGGGTGCGGCATCGTGGCCCTGTGCTGGCACGATATGGGCCACCGGGGCCCCTGCACCGCCCTGGAGCTGGACCCGGCGGCCTCGGCCCTGTGTGCCGCGTCGGTGGCGGAGAACGGCCCCGCCGCCCACATTACCCCGGTGTGCGGGGACCTGCGGCAGTTCTGTCTGGCCGGCCCGGAGCGGGAACAGTTCGACCTGGTGGCCTGCAACCCGCCCTATTTCCACGGCGGCATCCGAAGCGCCGCCCCCCGCCGGGCCGAAGCCCGGCACGACGACACCTGCACCCTGACCGACCTGGCCGCCTGCGTCGCCCGGGCCCTGCGGTACGGCGGGACCCTGGCCCTGTGCCAGCGCCCCGAGCGGCTGGCCGAGGTCTGCGCGGTGCTGTGCGCCGCCGGGCTGGAGCCCAAACGGCTGGCCCTGGTCAAGAACCGGGCGGGGGCCCGTCCCTGGCTGTTTCTGCTCCAGGCCCGCAAGGGCGGCAAACCGGGGCTGGAGTTTCTGCCCGATGTGCTTCTGTCGGGCGGTGCCGCCCGATACGGCGTCCCGGATGCCGGGAAGGTCTCTCACTCCTGAAAATTTACATGTTTCGGTCGGGGAAAGGGGTTCTCACCCGCCTCCGGCTATGGTATGATAAGGTTATATCTGTTTCGACAATTGCCGCTGCGGCGGCTCTTTTGCCCGAAAGGAGGCGCCTCCGTGGCGGCGATCATCCACACCGAAAAACTGCGCAAGGTCTACGCCGTCGGCAAAGAGCGAGTCATCGCCCTCAACGACGTGGACATCAACATCGAAAAAGGGGAATTCTGCTGCATCGTGGGCCAGTCCGGCAGCGGCAAATCCACCCTGCTGAACCAGCTGGCCGGGCTGGAAAAGCCTACCAAGGGCCGGGTGTTCATCGGCAAGCACGAGATCAGTGCCATGGACGAGGACCAGCTGGCCAAGTTCCGGCAGCAGCATCTGGGGTTCATCTTCCAGAGCTACAACCTGCTGCCCAGCATGACGGCGGCGGAAAACGTGGCCCTGCCCCTGATGTTCAAGGGCATCCCGCCCAAACAGCGGCTGGCCATGGCCCGCAAGGAGCTCAAGACCATGGGCCTGGGCGGCCGTGCCAACCACCTGCCCACCGAGATGAGCGGCGGCCAGCAACAGCGGGTGGGCATTGCCCGCGCCTTTGTGAGCCGGCCCAAGGTGATCTTTGCGGACGAGCCCACCGGCAACCTGGACTCCACCACCTCCAAGCAGGTGCTGCACCGGATGCTGGAGCTGTCCAAGCAGGAGCAGATCACCTTTGTCATGGTCACCCACGAGCCGTCCCTGGCGGCCTGTGCGGACCGGATCATCACCATTCTGGACGGCAAGGTCCAGGATAACGTCCGTCAGCCGGAGGACGTCAAGCAGAAAAACCGGGACGAGCTGTTCGCCTCCATCCGGGATAACCTGGAGATCGGCGGCGCCGCAGCCAAGGAAGCCTGACGGCTTCCAACGAGAGAGAAGCAAGAAAATTCCAGGGGAGTTTTCAAAACGAGAAGAGAAAGAAGAAACCAAGAGGAGGAACCCACCCGTGAAACGCTCTGTACTGAAACTGACGGCCAGCCTGCTGTTGGCGGCCGCCCTCTTTGCGGGACCTGTCGTGGCCCCGGCCCTGGCGGAGGACACCTCGTCCTCCACCTCCACGACCGAACAGACGCCTGCGACCACCCCCGCACCCC
>CAUEKL010000192.1 GCA_959018215.1 uncultured Gemmiger sp. | reverse complement strand
CATTTCACCGAAAGTCTCATGGTTCTGGCAGCATTTCTGGATGGCCACGCTGGCCACGCCACCGCAGCCGATAACAAGCAGTTTGGTCATGGTAAACTCTCCTTTTTTCTGTTTCCGCAATCTTTTGGCAGAGATTCAGTCTTCTGCTTCCTGCAGCAATTCCTCCACATAGCGGGGCAGCATGAAGGCGCCGCGATGCAGGTGGGTGGTGTAGTACCAGGTTTTGATCCCGCGCTTGTTCCAGCGCTTGGGGTCAAAATCCTTGAGAGGATGATATTTCTTGCTGGCAAATCCGAACAGCCAGTAGCCGGCCGGGCAGGTGGGAATGTGGGCCTGATACACCCGGCTGATGGGGAAAGACCGGTAGGCACGCTTGTGCATGGCGCGGCAGCTTTCCTCGTCCTCGTCAAAGAAGGGACTGCCGTGCTGGTACACCATGATACCGTCTTCATGCAGGGCCTTGTAACAGCTGCCGTAAAACTCCTTGGTGAACAGCCCCGCTGCATGACCCAGGGGGTCGGTGCAGTCGTTGATGATCAGATCATACTCGTCATCCCGGCCGCGCAAAAACCGCAGACCGTCCTCGTAGTAGACCCGGACCCGGATGTCGTCCAGGCCGCAGGAGTTGTCCGGGAAGAACTTGCGGCAGACATCCACGAACATCTTGTCCGGTTCCACCACGTCGATGACCTCGATCTCCTGGTAGTGGGACAGCTCGCGGGCCACGCCGCCGTCGCCGCCGCCGATGACCAGCACCCGCTTCACATCGGGGTGAACGGCCATGGGCACGTGCACGATCATCTCGTCGTAGGTGAATTCATCTTTTTCCGAGAAGATCACACTGCCGTCCGAGGTCAGGAAACGCCCGAATTCCGGGGAGTCAAAGACATCGATGCGCTGGAAGTCGCTGGTGCCGCTGTACAGCTGCCGTTCCACCCGGATACAGGTCTTGACGTTGGCGGTGTGCAGTTCGCCGAACCAGTAATCCATTTCCTGCAAGGTTATCCCTCCTTCAACACGTTCAGTTCCGAAATATCCTCACTCTGAGGTCCCTGCATCGAGCAGCCTTTCGCCTTGGCGAACTCGATGTAATCAATGATCTCCTGGGTGATGACTTCGCCGGGGGCCAGGATAGGGATTCCCGGCGGGTAACACATGACGAACTCACTGCAGATGCGTCCGGCCGTCTGACGCAGAGGCAGGCTCTCCTTTTCGGAGTAAAACGCCTGTTGAGGGGTGGCTGCCACGTTGGGGGTGATGTATTCTGCCGTGAACATATCGCTCTTGGGCTTGGCATACAAGCGGCGGATGTCCGCCAGTGCCCCCACCAGGCGTTCAATATCCTGAATGCGGTCCCCGATGGAGATGTAAGCCAGCATGTTGGAAAGGTCGCCGAACTCCACCTGAATGTCATATTCATCCCGCAGCAGATCGTAGACCTCGATGCCGGTCAGGCCGATGCCCCGGGTGTTGACCGCCAGTTTGGTCACATCAAAATCAAAGATGCTGCCGCCGTTGATGAGCTCGGACCCGTAGGCGTAATATCCGCCGATCTCGTTGATCTCCCGTCTGGCATATTCTGCCATGTCCTCCACCTTGGCAAAGCTCTCAGCTCCGCGCATAGCCAGGTTCCGGCGGCTGATATCCAGGCTGGACATCAGCAGATAAGAAGCGCTGGTGGTCTGGGTCAGGTTGATGATGTTGCCCACATACCCGGCATTGACCCCCGGGCCGCACAGCAGCATGGAGCTCTGGGTCAGGCTTCCGCCGGATTTGTGCATGGACACGGCTGCCATATCCGCCCCGGCCGCCATACCGCTGATGGGCAGCGCCGGGCCGAAATACAGGTGGGTGCCGTGGGCCTCGTCCACCAGGGCCAGCATGCCGTGTTCGTGGGCCAGCCTGACCAGAGAACGCAGGTCCGAGCAGATGCCGTAATAGGTGGGATTGTTGATCAGGATTGCCTTGGCATCCGGATTTGCCTCAATGGCGGTGCGCACATCCCCCACTTCCATGCCCAGAGGAATGCCCAGTTGCTTGTCCACCTTCGGGTCAATATACACCGGCACAGCACCGCAGAGCACCAGAGCATTGATGGCGCTTTTATGTACATTGCGGGGCAGGATGATCTTGTCCCCGGGCTTGCAGGCGGTGAGAATCATACTCTGTACACTGCTGGTAGTACCGCCTACCATCAAAAAGGCGTGAGCGGCGCCGAAGGCATCGGCGGCCAGTTCTTCTGCTTCCTTGATGACCGAAACCGGATGGCACAGGTTATCCAGCGGTTTCATGGAGTTGACATCAATGCCGACACAGCGTTCCCCCAGAAGCTCTACCAGTTCCGGGTTTCCCCGGCCCCGTTTGTGCCCCGGCACATCGAATGGGACCACCCGCTGACGGCGGAATTTTTCCAGCGCCTCGTAAATGGGCGCTTTCTTTTGACGTTCCCGGTCCAAGACCATCCCTCTTTCCTGTTCAACTTTGCGGCCGGCAAACAAAAAAGGCAGTGTGCCGGTTTGGGCACACTGCCTGTGAAAACAACGCAAAATCATGACTGCCCCGCACGGCGGGAACAGGCATAGAAAGGTTGTCTGATCCGTACTTAGAGTTTTCCAGCAAATAGGTCTGGCTGCTCTGCTACTCTTATTGACGTTTCACAAGTGGTGTGCATCCGCACGGGGTTATTCAAAGTGACCAACTTATAAAATTTCCGGGCATACGGCCCGTTCAATAATGTTGTGATGCCTTTACATCACACGCGGCAGCGGCCAGCCCTGTCCGATGAGCTTTAGGCGCGATGGTTTGCGCCCGGCCAAATCTATTTGCATGGTGGTAGCAAAGTACCACGCACACTGCCATTATTTTACCATGGATTTTACACTTGTCAAGCAATTGACATTCATTTTGTCTTGCCGGTTTTTCCAAACAGATAACGCCGCGCCACCCAGGAGGCCATGCGGTAGGGCCAGGGACGCAGTTCTTTGTCCGCCTGCTTGAGAAGGCTGCGGATGGGCAGATGCTGCGGGCAATGCTGTTCACAGGCCCCGCACTCCACGCACTGGGTGGCAAAGGCCGGTTCCCGGCGCAGAGACACCACCTGCCAGTATTCCCGGCGTCCGGTCCAGGCGTTTTCGGTGTACATGGCATTGTAGCAGCGGAAGGCACCGGGAATATCCACCCCCTTGGGGCAGGGCATACAGTAACCGCAGCCGGTACAGGGCGCCTTGACCTTCGCTTCAATGTCCGCTTTGACAGCTCGCAGCACCGCAAACTCATGGGCGGTGAAAGCCCCCGCCCGTACATCCGAGGCGATGTGGCAATTTTCGTCCAGCATTTCCAGGCTGTTCATACCGGAAAGGACGCAGGTCACCTCCGGTTGGTCCCAGAGCCAGCGCAGGGCCCATTCGGCCGGGGTCCAGCCGTTCTTGTCCCGGGCAAACCGGCGGCGGGCCTGTTCCGGCAGCAGATTGACCAGCTTGCCGCCGCGCAAGGGCTCCATAATGATCACCGGCAGTCCTCTGGCAGCTGCGGCCTGCAATCCGGCCCGCCCGGCCTGACTGTTTTCGTCCAGATAGTTGTACTGAATCTGACAGAAATCCCAGTCATACACATCCAGCAACTTCAAGAACATGGCCGTGTTGCCGTGAAAAGAAAAACCCACCTGCCCGATCTGCCCCAGGTGACGCTTTTCCGCCAGCCATTGGCGGACACCGGCCTTTTCCAGTTTGTGCCAGCTTTCCACGTCGGTGAGCATGTGCATCAGGTAATAGTCGATATGATCGGTTTTCAGACGGCGCAGCTGTTCGGAAAAATATCGTTCCAGGTCGGCTCCGCTGCGCACCAGATACTGAGGCAGCTTGCTGGCAATGCGGACCTTGTCCCGGCAATGGTTGCGGTTCAGGATTTCTCCCAGGGCAGCTTCACTGCCCGGATAGATATAGGCGGTGTCAAAATAATTGACGCCCTGTTCAATAGCGTGCAGGATCTCCTGCTCCGCCTTGTCCAGGTCTATGCCGGTGCCCTTTTTGGTAAAGCGCATACAGCCGTAGCCGAGAATGGAAACGGGAAATCCGGATCTATCTTTGCGGTATTGCATGAAGGTTTGGCTTCTCCTAATCAGATGTCAGCTGTCCTGCCTTGCCAGTTTCTGGAGCAGATCAGACAGCAGTTTAAAGTCAATGGGTTTGGAAACATGGGCGTTCATGCCCGCTTCGGTAGTTTTGGCAATGTCCTCGGCAAATGCGTTGGCAGTTACCGCTATAATGGGGACTTTGGCTGCATCCGGTCGGTCCATAGCCCGGATCTTACGGCAGGCGGTGCAGCCGTCCATCTCCGGCATCTGCATATCCATGAGGATGGCGTCCACGCTCCCCTCTTTTTCCTGGGCAAAGCGCTCCACCGCCTCGCGGCCGTTCCAGGCCTGCAGTACATCCACCCCCATCATGGAAAGGAACTCGGTGGTAATTTCCATATTCAGCTCGTTGTCTTCTGCCACGATCATTCGTTTGCCTTCCAACGTAAACGGCTCCACCTCGTCCATGGAAGATTCTTCAGAAACAGGCATCTCCACAATCTGCAGCGGCAAGGACACCACAAAGCGGGAACCTTCTCCCAGTTTGCTCTGGACCGTGATTTCGCCGCTCATCTGCTGTACTAGGCCTTTAACAATGGGCATGCCCAGCCCGGTACCGGTGACTTTGGTGGGAGCAAAAACCGTTTCCCGGGCAAACGGCTCAAACAGATGTTCCAGGAAGCTTTCTGACATGCCTACAC
>CAUEKL010000191.1 GCA_959018215.1 uncultured Gemmiger sp. | reverse complement strand
GCAATCCCCTGCGGCTGTACCTCTATTTTGCCTGCTTTGCCCATGTGAGTTCCGGGCCCATTGTGCGGTACGGCTTCCAGTCCGCCGCCCTGGACCCCCGGTCACCCGAACGCCGGGTCACCCTGGACCGGATGTACAAAGGCATCCGCCGGTTTGTGCTGGGACTGGGCAAAAAGACCCTGATTGCCGACCAGCTGGCCCTTGTCTATACGGCGGTGAGCGGCACCGACGCCGCCCGGCTGCCCGGGCCGGTGCTGCTGCTGGGATACGCCGCCTTTGCGGTAGAACTGTACTACGATTTTTCCGGCTACAGCGATATGGCCATCGGCCTGGGGGAGATGTTCGGCCTGCCCCTGCCCGAAAACTTTGATTACCCCTACCTCTCCCGCACGGTGGGCGAGTTCTGGCGCCGCTGGCACATGACCCTTGGGGCCTGGTTCCGAGATTACCTGTACATCCCCCTGGGCGGCAGCCGCCGGGGCACCGCCCGCACCTGCCTGAATCTGCTCATCGTTTTCGCCTGCACCGGCTTCTGGCACGGGGCCGCCTGGCAGTACCTGGCTTTCGGGTTGTGGCATGGGCTGCTCAGCTGTGCCGAGCGCCTGGGTCTGCGCAAGGCCCTGGACCGTGCTCCCGCCTGGGTGTCGCATCTGTACATGGCGGTGGCGGTGTTCGTGGGCTTCACCTTCTTCGGAGCCCCCAGCCTGGGCCAGGCCCTGGCCACCCTGGGCGGCATCCTCACCTGGCAGGCAGGCGCGCCCGGCATGACCCTGGCCGCCTTTGCCGACCCAAAGACGCTGCTGCTTCTGGCAGCGGGGCTGCTGCTCTGTGGCCCGGTGCAGGCGGCTTTCCCCAGACTGAAAGCCTGGCTGCGCGGACAGCAAAAGCCCGGTGCCGCGGATGTGGTGCTGGTGGCCCTGCTGCTCTTCGCCTCCATCATGCGCACCACGGCGGGCAACTACACCGCCTTCATCTACGCCCAGTTCTGACAAAGGAGGAAGGACCATGGCCAAAAAACTCGTCATCGGGCTGTTCTGCCTGGTTCTGGGCGGCAGCTTTCTGGTGTTCAATATTTTCAGTAGGCAGCTCTCGGGGGACAACCACGAAAACCGCCTGCTGACCACCCTGCCCGAGGTGTTCCAAGGGTCCTTGTCCGGTCTGCCAGGACGGCTGGACCAGTTCATCGCGGACAACTCCCCCTTCCGGTATCAGCTCACCGCCCTGGACGCCGCCATCGACTACACCCTCTTCGGCTCCAGCCAGAGTGACCAGGTCCTGCCCGGCAAGGAGGGCTGGCTCTTTTATAAGGATGGCCCCGATGCCGCCCGCCCGGTGGCCAACTACCAGGGCCTGCCTGAAACCTTCGACAGTGAGGAGGCCCTGGCCGCCGCGGCGGCCTCCCTGCAGCGCCTGTCGGACACGCTGGCCCAAAACGGCTGCACCCTGGTGCTGGACCTGGCCCCCTCCAAGGACCGGGTCTGCCGGGAGTTCATGTCCGATGCCTATCCCATCGTCAATGAGCAAAACCGCACCGACCGCTTTGCCGCCTACATGACCGAGCATACCTCGGTGGCCGTCAGCTGGCCCTATGAACAGCTCCGGGCGGAGGCAGTACGCCGGATGGAGGCAGGGGAGAGCCCCCTGTATTTCAAGACCGACACCCACTGGAACCACGCGGGGGCTCTCTTCGGCCTGGACGGGGCCCTGTCTGCCGCCGGGCTGGAGGCAGTATCCTTTGCACAGTATGAGTTGGGGGACAACGGCATCCAGACCGGGGACCTGGCCAACGTGGCGGCCCTGTACACCGTCCTGCCCGAAGAGCACGACCTGGCCGCCGTGAACTATATGGATTTGTACGCGGCCGACCCCCGCACCGTGGGGGTGGTGGGGGACAGCTTCAGCGGGTATTATGTGCAGTATCTGGAGCAGCGGTTTGCCGGCTGCTGGTACCAGGCTCCCGAGACTATGACCCCCGACCTGGCCGCCGCGCCGGGATGCGATGTCCTGATCTTTTCGGTCACCGAGCGCAACCTGGACAAGCTTTTGGGGCTTCTCGGGCAGTTCTGAACGGTTCTCACACCGCGAAAGATAACAAAATGGCGGCAAAAAGACGCAAAAGGCTTGCATTTTGCCCACGGGTGTGGTATATTCTTACTGTTCGATGATGATTTTTACTGAAAGTGGGCCGTTCGGTCCGCTTTCTTTTTGTGATAGGGGGTAAACATGGCAAAAGCCAAGCATCAGCAGCCCGGCGGCGCAGCCGCCGCAGTGGAGAACATCGTCCGCCCGGTGGTGGAGAACATGGGCCTGCGCCTGTGGGATGTCCGGTTCGAAAAGGAAGGCCCGGACTGGTTCCTGCGCGTGCTCATCGACCGTGACGAACCGCTGGACACCGATACCTGTGAGGCCGTATCCCGTGCCATCGACCCGCTGCTGGACCAGGCTGACCCCATCGACCAGAGCTACTACCTGGAAGTGGGCAGCCCCGGCCTGGGCCGCCGTCTGACCCGCCCCGAACATTATGAGGCTCTGGTGGGGCAGAAATGCGCCGCCCGCCTCATCCGCCCCGACGAGGAAGGCCGCCGCGAACTGGAAGGCACCCTGGTGGGCCTGCAGGACGGTATCGTCACCCTGCGCACCGAGCAGGGGGATGCGTCCTTCCCCCTCAAGAGCGCCGGCTTCGTCAAGCTGTGTGACGACGAAAACCTCTTCGGCTGAACAAACCAACATCCGCTATTACGGCTGACATATATATCACTTTGGGAGGAAACCGGAAAAATGGCTACTGCATCCAACAACGAATTCTTTGACGCCCTCGCCGCACTGGAAAAGGAACGCGGCCTGCCCGCCGACTATCTGATCGACAAGATCAAGGCCGCCATCGTCATCGCAGTCAAGAAGGACTACGAGGTGGAGGATGAAAACGTCGTCGTGGACATCGACCCCGAACTGGGCACCTTCCGTGCCAGCCTGCTGCGGGATATTGTGGAAGAGGTGGAAAACCCCCACACCCAGATCAGCCTGGAGGACGCCCAGCGGGTGCGCAAATCCTACAAGGTGGGCCAGCGCTTTGTCACCCAGCTCAAGACCAAGGAATTCGGCCGTATCGCCGCCCAGACCGCCAAGCATGTGATCCGTCAGGGTCTGCGGGAAGGCGAGCGCAGCCTGCAGTGCAGCGAGATGCAGTCCCGCGCCCATGAGATCATTGCCGCTACCGTCGTCTCGGTGGATCACGAGCGCGGCAATGTGGTGGTGGACCTGGGCAAGGGCGGCAGCGCCGTGCTGCCCCGCAACGAGCAGGTCCCCGGTGAGACCTTCACCGAAAACCAGGTGGTCCAGGTCTACGTGGTGGATGTCATTGCCACCGAGCGCGGCCCCCGCGTCACCATCAGCCGCACCCATCCGGGCCTGGTCAAGCGGATGTTCGAGCTGGAAGTGCCCGAAATCTATGAGGGTGTGGTGGAAGTCAAGGCCATTGCCCGCGAAGCCGGTGCCCGCACCAAGATGGCCGTGTACAGCAAGGACCCCAACGTGGACCCCGTCGGCGCCTGCATCGGTGCCCATGGCGCCCGTGTGGAGAAGATCGTCTCCGAGCTCAACGGCGAAAAAATCGACATCATCCGCTGGAGCGAGGATATCTCCGCCTTCATCTCGGCGGCTCTGTCTCCGGCCAAGGTGGTCAAGGTGGAACTGCTCCCCGGCGAGAACAAGAGCTGCCGCGTCACCGTGCCCGATCACCAGCTCAGCCTGGCCATCGGCAACAAGGGCCAGAATGTGCGCCTGTGCGCTCACCTGACCGGCTATAATATCGATATCCGTCCGGAATCCGGTTATTACGGCGAGGACGAAGAGTAATTCCCGTCCCGACCACTTTATCCGAAAAGAGGTTTCACCTTGCAGCAGCAACGTCAAAAGAAAATCCCGGTGCGCCGGTGTGTGGGCTGCAACGCCCAAAAGCCGAAGCGTGAGCTTGTGCGCATCGTCCGCAGCCCGGAAGGGGAGGTGGGCGTGGACCTGACCGGCAAAAAGTCCGGCCGGGGTGCCTATCTGTGTCCTTCGGCAGCCTGCCTGGCCAAGGCCCGCAAAGCCAAACGGCTGGAACATGCCTTCGGCGTTCCGGTGCCGGACAGCGTATACGACCGCCTGACCGAGGAGATCGCCTGCGCAGAACAAATGGCAAAGGAGGGGACCGAGCGTGCCACATGATGCAAACGGATTGCTGGGTGCGCTGGGTCTGTGCCGCAAGGCGGGCAAACTGCTGCACGGGTACGACCGTGTTGAGGAAGCCGTGATCCGCGGCAAGGTCAGCCTGGTGCTGCTGGCCTGCGACGCCAGCCCCCGCACCAAACAACATATGCAAGATACTTGCGAAGGCCTTGTTGCCTGCGAAGTCATGCCGCTGGAAACCGCCAGTCTGGCTGCGCTTACCCCGCGGCCCGCAGCGGTGTTCGCGGTAACGGATGAAAACCTTGCGCGGCTGTGCGCAAACCAACTGACCCGATAAGGAGGACCTGCCCATGGATTTTAAGTATAAGATCGCCGACGTGGCCAAGGATTTCGGCATCACCCCCAAGAAGGCCATCGATACGGTGGCCGCCCTGACGGGGCAGAGCCGCAAGCCCGGCGGCACGTTTGAGGAAAGCGAGGTCAACGGCCTGCTGGAATCCCTGACCCGGGAGACCGCCGTGACCAGCCTGGACGAGTACCTGGCTTCCGGCAAGCAGCCCGAGCCCAAGAAGGCGGAACCCGCCAAGGCCCCCGCTCCCAAGGCTGAGCCGTCCAAGGC
>CAUEKL010000190.1 GCA_959018215.1 uncultured Gemmiger sp. | reverse complement strand
TCTTTACCCTGGATACCCATGAGGCCGACTATCTTTCCACCCAGGAGGGGAAAAACCTGCCGGTGGAGCACTGCCTGCGTGGCACCGAGGGCTGGAACCTGGTGCCGGAGGTAGCGGCCGTGTATCAAGAGGAAGAACCCGCCTGCCCGGCCAAAGTCCTGGTGGAAAAACCCACCTTCGGCGCCAGTGAGCTGCCTGCCGCCGTGCACAAGTTTTTAACCGAAACGGGGGCAGATGTGGAAAAGTTCCGGGTTTACGGCGTCTGCACCGACATCTGCGTTATCTCCAACGCCATGCTGCTGCGGGCCTTCTTCCCCGAAACGCCCATCGAGATCCTGGCCGGGCTGTGCGCCGGTGTCTGCCCTGAGTCCCACGAAACGGCCCTGAAGGCCATGGGGGCCTGCCAGTTCGACGTGGTGGGCTGAATCTTCCCTCATACACACAAAACCGCCCCGCCGCAAGGTCTCCCTTTGCGGCGGGGCGGTTGCTTTTTGGGAAAATTACAGGGCGCAGGGGACAAAGCCGTCCTTGCCCAGTACCTGGACATGGTCGTAGCCCAGGGCTTTCAGCTGGGCGGCGGCCTCCTCATAGCCGAAGGTCAGGGCCTTGGCTTCGTGGGCGTCGGCGGTGATGATGACCTCGCCGCCCAGTTCCTTCCAGGCGCGCAGGATCGCTTCCCCGGGGAAGAAGTCGGTACGGTAACCGCGGTACACCGAGGAGGTGTTCACTTCCAGCACGCAGCCGTTGGCGGCAGCCGCCTCCAGGGCGGTGCGGGCCGCGGCCATGTAGCGGGGGCTGTTCTCGTCAAAGAACTTGTTGCCCTTGTTGATCTTCTTGATCAGGTCGAAGTGGCCCAGAATGGGGGGCTTGTGTTCGGCCACCTGGCGCACGTTGTCGAAGTAGGCTTCCACAACAGCCAGGCCGTCGCCGTCGAAATCGTCCTGAATACAGGCGGCCAGATCGGCCTCCCGGAAGTCGATCTCGTAATAGCGCCCGGTCTTGGGACCGCGCACATAGTGGGCGCTGCCGATGAAATAGTCGTAGGCGGTGGGGTCGTCGTCGCTGAACAGGTCCCACTCCAGTCCGCACAGGATATCGAGCTTGCCCACATACCGTTCCTTGAGCTTGGCCACCTGCGCCTTGTACAGGGCGGTGCGGCTCTGGGTCATGCAGTATTCGATATCACAGGGGGTGTGGCTGTGGCCGGAAAAACCCAGGGTCTTCAGCCCGGCGTGCCAGGCGGTGACCGCCAGCTCATCCAGGGTGTTTTTGCCGTCGCACAGTTTGGAATGGACATGTACCGAACTCAGTTTGTATTCGTCAGCCATCTCACTGCATCCTCTCCTGTTTTACTTTATGATCGACCACGTGGCGTTTTTCCAGCTCACGGGTGATGTCTTCCACCGAGATGCCCAGCTCGATCATCAGCACCAACACATGGTAGGCCAGGTCGCTGATCTCGAACACGGTCTCTTCCTTGTCGCGCTTGGAGCCCGCAATGATGACTTCGGTGCTTTCCTCGCCGACCTTTTTCAGGATTTTTTCCAGGCCCTTGTCAAACAGATAGCTGGTGTAGCTGCCTTCCTTGGGGTCGGTCTTGCGGCCCTCGATGAGGTGATACAGCCCCTCCCAGGTGAATTGCTTGAGCTCCTCCGAAACATAGACCGGGTTGAAGAAGCAGCTTTCGGCGCCGGTATGGCAGGCGGGGCCGCTTTTCACGACCTCCACCACCAGGGCGTCCTTGTCGCAGTCGGCGGTGATGGACACCACCTTCTGCACGTTGCCGGAGGTTTCGCCCTTGCGCCAGATCTCCTGGCGGCTGCGGGACCAGAAGACCGTCCGGCCCTCCGCGATGGTCAAAGCCAGGGTCTCGGCGTTCATGTAGGCCAGGGTCAGCACTTCTTTGGTGTAGTGATCCTGCACGATGGCGGGGATCAGCCCGTGCTTGTCGAATTTCAGGGTACGGGAAGTTTCGGTATATTCCATGAGAAAAAACTCCTGCTCATTATAGATATGAGATACTTATAGTGTACAGCGGCGGAAGACATTTTGCAAGAGGGGACCGGGAGAAATCACAGACGCATCTCAATGCCGTTTTGGCGCAGATACTGCTTCAGCTCCCGGATATCCACCTGCTTGGTGTGGAAGATGGAGGCGGCCAGCCCGGCGTCCACCGCCGGATGGTTGCGGAACAGTTCCAGGAAATCCTCCCGGCAGCCCGCGCCGCCGGAGGCGATGATGGGCACGGCGCAGCGCCGGGCCACGGCGTCCAGCAGTTCCAGGTCAAAGCCGTTCTTGACGCCGTCGGTGTCGATGGAGTTGACCACCAGTTCCCCGGCACCGTTGCGCACCCCCTGTTCCAGCCAGTCCAGGGCGTCGATGCCGGTGTTTTCCCGGCCGCCTTTGGCAAACAGGCGGAAACTTCCGTCCACCCGCTTGATGTCCGCCGAAAGCACCACGCACTGGTTGCCGTAGCGCTGGGCCGCCGCCGAGATGATGGCGGGATTTTTGATGGCGCCGGAGTTGACGCTGACCTTGTCGGCGCCGCATTTCAGCACCCGGTCAAAGTCCTCCAGGGTGTTGATGCCGCCGCCCACCGTCAGGGGAATGAAGATCTCCGAGGCCACTTTGCGCAGAATGTCGGTAAAGAGGGTGCGGCCTTCCACGCTGGCGGTGATGTCGTAGAACACCAGCTCATCCGCCCCGGCGGTGTTGTAATACCGGGCCATTTCCACCGGGTCGGCCATGTCTTTCAGCCCTTCAAAATTGACCCCCTTCACCACCCGGCCGTTTTTCACGTCCAGGCAGGGGATGATGCGTTTGGTAACCATGAACTCCGCCCCTTTCAGCCTTCATAGCGGCGCACGGCCTCGGCCAGGTCGATGGCGCCGGTGTAGATGGATTTGCCCAGGATGGCCGCATGGCAGCCCATGGCCTGGAGTTCGGCCAGCTCCTCCAGGCGGGCGATGCCGCCGGAAGCGGTGATCTCCACACCGGGAATGGTCAAGAGGTCCCGGTAGAGCTGCATGTTGGTGCCCTGCATGGTACCGTCCCGGGAGATATCGGTGACGATCAGGGCCTTGACCCCGGCGTCGGCGCAGCGGCGGCAGAAATCCAGTCCCGGTTCGGGGGTCACTTCCTTCCAGCCGCTCACCGCCACCTGGCCGTTCTTCATGTCCACGCCCACCGCGATCCTGTCGCCGTAGGTGCGGGCCATGCGGGCGGTGAAAGCAAAATCCCGCACTGCGATGGTGCCCAGGATGCAGCGGCCCACCCCGAGGGCCAGATAGTCCTCGATGCGCTGCTGGTCCCGGATGCCGCCGCCCACCTCCACAAACAGGTCCCCGGCGGCGGTGATGCTGCGGATGGTGGCAAAGTTCACGGCCTGGCCGTCCTTGGCGCCGTCCAGATCCACCACATGCAGGTATCTGGCCCCGGCGTCCGCAAAGGCTTTTGCCTGGGAGATGGGGTCTGGGTTGTAGACGGTCATCTGGTCGTAATCGCCCTGGTACAGCCGCACGGCCTGGCCGTTTCGCAGATCAATGGCAGGAAACAGTTTCATACAGCACCACCCTCCTCACAGTTCCGCAAAGGCCCGCAGGATCCGCAGGCCGGTATCGCCGGATTTTTCGGGGTGGAACTGGGTGCCGTACACCAGCCCCGCCCGTACCGCCCCGGTCACCGGGATGCTGTACTCGCTGGTGGCCAGGGTGTTGGGGGTGCAGTTCTTGGCGTAATAGCTGTGCACATAGTAGACGTATTCCCCGTTCTGGATGTACTTGAACAGCGGGTCCTTCTCGCCTGCCGGGGCCAGGTCCAGAGCGTTCCAGCCGATGTGGGGTACCTTCAGGGACGGGTCCTTCAGATCATCGGCCAGGGGACACACCTGCCCGGGCACCAGGCCCAGGCCCTCGTGCTCCCCGTACTCGTAGCTCTTTTCAAACAGCAGCTGCATGCCCAGGCAGATGCCCAGCAGCGGGGTGTGCTGGGTTTCCTCCCGCAGTACCGGCACAAGCCCGGTGGCCTGCAGCTTGGCGGCGGCGTCTGCAAAGGCGCCCACCCCGGGCAGCAGGATATGGGTGGCCTGGCGCAGGTCCTCGGCCTGGTTGGTCACCCGCACCTCCGCCCCCAGGCTCTTCACGCTGGAAGCCAGGCTGAACAGGTTGCCCACCCCGTAATCCACAATGGCGATCATCTTGATTCCCCCTCTGGTTTCATTTCAGCGCAGGATATCGTCCAGTTCCTGCAAAAAGCGCGCCATCTGTTCCGGCGTGCCGATGGTGATGCGCAGCCAGCTGTCGATGCGCGGAGCCGAGAAGTACCGGATCAGCACCCCCCGCTCCCGCAGGGCCTCAAAAATCTCCTTGGCCGGTTTGGCGGCGGGTCTGGCAAACAGAAAGTTGGTGGCAGAGTCCAGCACGGTGAAGCCCCGCCGGCGCAGTTCGTCGGTGGTCTGTTGCCGGGTGCGGCAGATTTTTTCCACCGTATCCCGGAAATAAGCCTCGTCCCGCATGGCGGCGGCCCCGGCGGCCTGGTTCAGGGAGCTGATGTTGTAGGGGCTGTAGCTGAACTTGATGCGGTTCATGTCCGCGATCAGGGCGGGCTGGGCCGCGCAGAAGCCCAGCCGGGCCCCCGCCAGGCTGCGGGACTTGGAGAAGGTGCGCACCACGATGAGGTTGTCGTATTTCGGCACCAACGGCAGGCAGGAAGCTCCTTCCCCCGCAAAATCCACATAGGCCTCGTCCACAATGACAATGTGGTCGGGGTTGCGGCGGATGACCTCCTCAATGGCCGCAACCGGGGCCAGCAGGCTGGTG
>CAUEKL010000189.1 GCA_959018215.1 uncultured Gemmiger sp. | reverse complement strand
ACCACAGGCGTCGGGGTGGGCGTCTCGGTCACATCCGGCTGCTGGGTTTCGTCGGGATCAGGGGTAGAGGTCTCCTCATTCAGCAGAGCCGGCGAGGACGCATCCTCTTCGGCCAGGGGCAGGATCTCGGCGGTACCGGTCACGCCTAGCGGCAGAATGGCCACGCTGCCCGGAACCACCGAGGCAGTGCGGGCACCGCTGTCCCGGATGGCGCCGGTCAGTTCCTGGGTGCCATCCTTGTAAGTGGGCTTGTAGCGGCTGACCGAGCCGTCGCTCATCATCAGGTAGCCGTCACTGCTCAGGGTAGCGGTGTAGGTGGTCTTGGTGCCGATTTCCTTGGCAGAACTTTCCGCATAGGTGACCGTGTCGGTGATTTCCTCCGCAATGGGAGCACCGCCACCGTCGCCGAAAGCGGAGTCTTCCTGGCTTTCATTGACCTGGGTGGACTGGACGATCTTATCCTTGACCGCCGCAATATCCGCCTTGTACACGACCTTTTCCTTCACGGTCACGGTCTGGGCATCGGGCAGGATATATCCTTCGGTCTCAGGCAGGGACACGGTATAGTCACCGGGTTCCACTTCCTCCGCCAGGGCAGTACCGGTGGCGGTATCCAGTTCATATGTAGTCTCGTTGCCGTCCTTGTCCTTGATCAGGACATTCATGGGCACACCGGTCAGCGGGGTGCGGTCGGTCTCCTCGTTTTTCTCTTCCTCGGATTCCCCGGAGGTCTCGCCTTCGGTGGTTTCCTGGGCCGTCACCGCATACAGCTGCACGCCGATATCCTGCTGGACCACCGTGACTTCCATCTCGATTTTAACCTCAGGGTCCGGCGACGGAGTGGGGATCGGCGCTGTTTCGGGGGTTGCCGTGGCAGTCACCGGAGTGGGCGTTGGTTGTGCGGAGTCAGCCCCCGCTTCAACGCCGCTCAGTCCCGCCGCCATGGCCCCGATGCCGAGACTGGCGCACAGCAGCACCGCCGTGCCGCCGGCGATGAGCTTGTACAGGGGCAGCCGCGCCACCGTACTGCCGGAAAAATACTTCATAGGGTTCTTTTTTGCCATTTCGATTCCTCTTCGCTTTGGGTATATTCATGCAGATGCCTGCACTTTATCATGATACAGTTCTAATCATACACGAAACGTCTGTGTTATGCAAGTGTGTTTGATAACGAAGTTGTAAAAATTTTGTCGTATTTGCGTCACTATTTTTGCATTGACTTCCATATTTTGGGCTTTTTTGTCGTTTGTGCGGGCATTTTGGGCTATGGATTGTATATGCGGCGGTTGCCTTTGTGCGGGCGTGCATGCTACAATGGTTCCGACCTCATACAGGAAAAAAAGAGAAAGGGGCGGACCTCCATGCGGCCGGATGTGGCAGACTTTTACCGCGGCATCAGCTTTGATGCCTATCGGCTGCTGGGAGCGCAGCCCATTGCCCGGAGATGGCGGTTCACCGTCTGGGCACCCCATGCCCGCCGGGTTCAGGTCCTGGGTGACTGGAACGGCTGGAACCTGTGGAGCGCTGTCGAGCTGGCCGCCTGCGAGGACGGACTGTGGCGGGGATTTGTGCCCGATGCCCGGGAAGGCCAGCTGTACAAATACAATATCCTGGGTCCCGACGGCAGCTGGCAGCTGAAAGCGGACCCTTTTGCCTTCGGGTACGAGACCCTGCCCGGCACCGCCGGGCGGCTGCTGCGGCCGGTGTATGACTTTACCGACGGAGATTGGCTTTCCCGGCGACGCTGGCTGCCGGAAATGCCCCTGAATATCTACGAGCTGCACGCTTCCAGCTGGCGGCGCCACTGGGACGGACGGTATTATTCCGGCGGCGAGCTGGCCCGGGTGCTGATTCCCTATCTGCAGCAACGGCATTTCACCTGCGTGGAACTGATGCCCCTGGCGGAATATCCCTTCGACGGAAGCTGGGGGTACCAGGGCTGCGGCTACTTTGCCCCCACCGCCCGGCTGGGCGGGTTTGCGGGGGTGGCGGAACTCATTGACCGGCTGCATGGGGCGGGCATTGCGGTGCTGGCGGATTTTGTGCCGGTGCACTTTGCCCCCGACCCTGAACGGATGGCCTGTTGGGACGGCGCCCCCTTGTTTGAAGCGGGTCCCAGCGACTGGGGCAGCCTGCGGTTTGATCTGTCCAGCGGACCGGTACGCAGTTTTCTGCTCAGTGCCGCGGCCTTCTGGCTGTATGAGCTGCACTGTGACGGGCTGCGGGTGGATGCGGTAGGCCATGCCCTGTACCGCCCCCAGGAGGCCGGGGAAGCCCTGGCGGCGGCGGAATTTTTCAAGACTCTGACCGGCGGGCTGCACGCCCGGTTCGGGCCGGTGTTCCTGGCCGCAGAGGATACCGCCGGGGCGCTGAACGCCGCTGTTCCTACTGCGGAAGGCGGTCTCGGCTTTGATGCGGTGTGGGACAGCGCCTGGGCCCGGGATGTACGGACCTTTTTTGCCGACCCGGCCGGACGCACCAGCCGTTTTCCCGCCTTGCTGCGGGACCCGGGGCCCGGCACCGCCGTCAACGCCCTGAGCCACGACGACAACACCTGGGACAGCGGTTCCATCTGGTGGCAGCTGCCCGGCAGCGGGGAGGACAAGTTCCGGCAGATGCAGGTGCTGTACCTGCTCCAGTTTACCCGGCCGGGACGCCCCCTGACCTTTATGGGGGGCGAGTTCGGCCAGCCTCTGGCCTTTGACCCGTACAAGGAGATGGACTGGGCCTGCCTGGGGCATCCGCTGCACCGGGACATGGACAACTACACGGCCGCGCTGGGCCGTCTTTTTGCCGACCACCCGGCCTTGCACCGGGGCCGGGTCCGCCTTGTGCTGCGGCAGGATGCCCGGCTGGCCCTGGGATACCTGCGGGAAACGGAGGGCGAGCGGCTGCTGTGCCTGTTCAATCTGGGAGAGTTTTCTCTGGAGAGTCCCGTAAACCTCTGTGCCGGCGGGGCGGTCCTGCTGTTTGCGGCGGGACCGGTGGAGGGGACTGCATTGCAGGGTAGCCACGGACGGTTTTCCCTGCACATGCCCCCCATGAGCGGGGCGGTGTTCGCCTTATCTTGACATTTTCACCAAAATGTGTATACTGATTTTGGACATAGAAACAGGGGCGCCGAAAGGCTGAGATCCGCAAGGAGTACCCTTTAACCTGATCCGGGTAATGCCGGCGTAGGGAGTGGACGGGATGACATCCCATCATACGGAAGCTCACGCGCCCGCACGCAGGTTTGCCTGCCGGGCGCGTTTCTTGTTTTTATGGACTATTATCGTTTTGAGGAGTGTTCCCCATGTCCAAAACCACCTCCAAGACCCGCATCCTGGTCGAGTGCGCCCTGATGATCGCTCTCGGCACGGTGCTGGCCAACATCAAGATTTTTGAGCTGGCCAACGGCGGTTCCATCACCCTGTTCAGCATGGTGCCCTTCATCCTGGTGTCTTTCCGCCATGGCGTGAAGTGGGGCCTGTTCACCGGTTTTGTGAACAGCCTGCTGCAGATGCTGCTGGGCTTTTATGCCCCGCCGGCCCCCGGCCTGCTGCCCCTGTTCGGCATGATCATGCTGGACTATGTGCTGGCTTTCAGCCTGCTGGGTCTGGCCTGTGTCTTTGCCAAGCCCTTCTCCAACCGCCTGGTGGGCGTGGGTGTGGGCACTGCGGCCGTCTGCATCATCCGCTTCCTGTGCAGCTTCTTCTCCGGCGTTCTGATCTGGGGCAACCTGTCCGACGGTCTGCCCGCCTGGACCTACAGCCTGGGCTACAACGCCAGCTACATGCTGCCGGAAACCATCCTGACCGTGGTGGCCGTGGTCCTGCTGTACAAGGCCGCTCCCAAACTGTTTGTGATGGACTGACTTCCTTATATAAATATAAGAGCCCTGCACGCCGATGCGCCCCGCCGCGCACCGGCGTTTTGCTTTTTATGCAGGGCTTGCAGCATTCCCCTGCCGATGGTAGGATAAAACAAAGGAAAGGAGCTGAGCCCCATGCCCTACACCCAACAGGAGATTCTGTCCCGCCTGCAGGCCATGGCGGAACCGGACTACGCCCGGTTTTCCGCCTCCCTCATTCCCGACCCGCCGCCGATTTTGGGGGTTCGTCTGCCCAGGCTGCGCGTCCTGGCCAGGGAACTGGCCAAAGCCCTGCCCCGGTCCCCCGAACTGTGGCAGGCGCTGGAAGGGCCCTGCCTGGAACAGGCCATGCTTCACGGCATGGTCATCGGGGCGGCGCGGCTGCCCCAGGAGGAACGCCGGGAACGGCTGGAGGCTTTTCTGCCCCGGATATCCAACTGGAGCATCTGCGATTCCACCGCCGTCTCCTGCAAATGGATGGCAGAGGCCCCGGATTTCTGGCTGCCCTGGCTGCATGATCTGGCCCGCCGGGAAGAGGAATTTTCCGCCCGGTTCGGCATTGTCTGCCTGCTGGACCACTTTACCGCCACCCCGGAAGGCCGCCGTCAGACTCTGGCCGCCTGCAGCGCCGCCCCCTGCCAGGCCCTGTATACCCGGCTGGGAATCGCCTGGGCGGTGAGTATCGTGGCCGTGAAGGAACCGGAGCTGGGGCTGGACTATCTGCGCGGGGACACGCTGGACGATTTCACCCACAACAAGGCCATCCGGAAAATCTGTGAAAGTCTGCGCAGCACACCGGCCTACCGGACCCAGGTCAAAGCCCTGCTTCGGAAGCCGGAGGCAGAGGCAAAATCTCGTTAAACTTCTAACGTTCAAAAAATCCCGGTTGGGCAAAATGCCCAAACCGGGATTTTTTCCCAGTTAATTGCTTCTTTGACGGTTGAAAACGGCCGCGGAAAAAGTTGATTTT
>CAUEKL010000188.1 GCA_959018215.1 uncultured Gemmiger sp. | reverse complement strand
CTCTTTCCACAATTCCCTCAAAAATTGCGGAAACCTGTCCCCTCCCCCGGTTTTCAACAAATAGTTGTCTACTTTATTTATATATACCAGATATACGAATTGTATTGTAATTCGATTTGTGCTATAATAATACCGTATATTTCTGCGCCCAGACGGCCCGGCAGGCCGGGGCGTAAGACCGAACACGAAGTGGGGAAAAACATGGATTCTTTTAACGACGTTCTGGACGCGGCCAAAGCCTACTGCCGCGAACATACCGCCGACGCGACCTACCAGTGCTACATCAGCGGGCTGGAACCGGTCAGCTTTGAAAATTCCAACTGCGTGACGCTCATGGTGCGCAACGACTTCATCCGCAAGATCGTTTCGGACCGGTATACCGCGCTGCTCAAGGACGCCTTCAAAGCCGTGCTTGGTTTCGACATCGAACTGCAGCTGGTCATTCCGCCGTCGCAGCAGGAAGAAGGGGAAAAAGCCCCCGAACAGATCACCGAGGACAACCTTCCTTCCGGTCGGTACGACTTCACCTTTGAGAACTTCATCCGCGGTCCGTCCAACCAGTTCGCCTTCGCGGCGGCCCAGGCGGTGGCGGCCAATCCTTCCGGGGCGTACAACCCGCTGTTCATCTACGGGCCTTCCGGTCTGGGCAAGACCCACCTGCTCAACGCCATCCAGATCGAGATCAAGAAGAACCATCCGGATTTCAACATCGTTTACGTGGACTGTGAAAAGTTCACCAACGAGATCATCACCGCCGTGCGCAACAACACCACCGAGCTTTTCCGCCAGACCTACCGGGAAGCGGACGTGCTGCTCATCGACGATATCCAGTTCATCGCCGGCAAGGAAGCCACCCAGGAAGAATTTTTCCACACCTTCAACACCCTGCACAACGCCGGCAAGCAGATCGTGCTGGCCTGCGACCGTCCCGCCAAGGAGATCAAGAGCCTGGAGGAACGTCTGCGCACCCGGTTTGAATGGGGCCTGACCGCCGACATCCAGCCCCCGGATTTTGAGACCCGGGTGGCCATCGTCAAGCGCAAGGCCGAACTGCTCAACCTGGATCTGCCCGACGATGTGGCCGAATACATCGCCAACCATCTGAAACAGAACATCCGTCAGCTGGAAGGCGCGGTGAAAAAGCTCAACGCCTACTACATGCTGGAGGGCATCGCCCCCTGCATCGGGGTGACCACCACCGCCATCAAGGATACCCTCAACGACCAGCAGCCCATCCCGGTGACCATTGAGAAGATCATCAACGAGGTGGCCCGCACCTACAACGTCATGCCCGCCGACATCCGGGGCAAAAAGCGCAACGCCAACGTCAGTGCCGCCCGGCAGATGACCATGTACATCATCCGGGAGATCACCGGCATGAGCATGGAAGCCATCGGCTCGGAATTTCAGCGGGATCATTCCACAGTGGTTTACTCCATCAACACCATGGAGAAAAACATCGCCAAGGACCGCCACCTGAAAGAGACAGTTGACGATATTATGAAGAATATCCGCACCTGAGAGGGGTAAAAATCGGGTTTTCATGGACCGTTGTTGAAAAAGCGCGGCAGTTTTCCCCATTTTCCACCGTTTTTTCAACAATTAACATTCGTTTTCCACATTGCAAGTTAAAAACCCGAGTTCTCCACAAGGGCAAATTTTTCTTCCACAGCCTTTTCCGGAAAATTCATCCCCGCAAAAACCCTTCGTTATGCGGGCTTGCCGAGTTTTCCACCAATTCCACGGCCCCTACTACTACTACTTTCAAAGTATCTAGTTTCCGCACCGGGAAACAACTTTTTCCCCGAACTTTCCCCCCGCACAAAACCCCTGCAAAGCAACCAAGACCACAAATCCAAAATTCCGGCACAGGGCAAGGCCCTGCTGCCCGGAAAAACCCCGCCGAAACCCCCATCCCCAAATTACGAGGTGACAATACTTGAAGATCGAATGCGAAAAGTCGCTGCTCGCCGCGGCCATCGACGGCGTTTCCCGCGCCATCACCAACCGCTCCGCCATCCCGGTGCTGGAAGGCATCCAGATGAAGGCGGAAGGCTTCCAGCTGACCCTGACCGGCTACGACATGGAAATCGGAATCACTACTACCATTGAGTGCAACGTTCTGGTTCCCGGCGAGATCGTGCTGGACGCCAAGCTGCTGGGCTCCATGGTCAGTCGGATGCCCGCAGGAAACGTGATGATCGAGCTGGACGACGAAGGCATGGCCACCATCAGCGGCGGCGTGGCGGAATTCCAGATCCCGGCCATGAACGCCAGCGATTACCCGTCCCTGCCCAACACCGCCGCCGAAAACACCATGACCATTCCCTGCTCCATGATGCGGGAGATGATCGAAAAGACCATTTATGCCGTCGCCCAGGATGACAAGAAGCCCGCCCATACCGGCGAACTGTTCGTCATCGAGCCGGGCAGCCTGACCATCGTGGCCCTGGACGGCTACCGGCTGGCCATCCTGCAGCGGGATGTGGAGTGCACCCGGGATATCCGGATCATCATCCCCGCAAAAACCCTGCAGGAGCTGCTGAAGATCATGGGCGGACCGGACGATCCCGTGAAGATCGACGCCAACCGCCGGTATGTGGTGTTCACCACCAACGGCTACACCATCATGAGCCGCCTCATCGAGGGCGACTTCCTGAACTATGAGAGCGTCATCCCCCAGGGTGCCCGCACAAAGGTGGTCGTGGACTGCAAGCCCTTCATCGAGACCATCGAGCGCGCTTCCCTCATCATCACCGAGCGGCTGAAGAACCCCCTGCGCATCACCTTCAGCAAGGACAAGGTCACCGTCCGCTGCCAGACCACCCTGGGCAAGGTGGTGGACGAGTTCCCGCCTGTGTCCATGGAAGGCGAGGAAGTGGAAATCGGGTTCAACAACCGGTATATGCTGGACGCTCTGCGCAACTCCAAGTGCGAAAAGATGCTCATGGAAATCAACGGACCCCTGAGCCCGGTCAAGCTGCTGCCCACCGAGGGCAAGGACTTCATCTACCTGGTGCTCCCCGTCCGGTTCAAGAACGAAGGTTGAGTATGGAACTCATCAGGATCAATACGGAATATATCAAACTGGACGCTCTGCTGAAGTTTTCAGGCCTGTGTGAGACCGGTGGCGAAGCCAAGGAGCTGGTCCAGGGCGGCGCGGTGCGTCTGAACGGCGAAGTCTGCACCCAGCGGGGCAAGAAATGCCGCGCCGGGGATGTGGTGGAGCTGGACGGCCGCGAAGTGAAGATCGCGGAGGGCTGCTGATGCGCCTGGACCACCTGAAGGTGGCGCAGTTCCGCAACCTGGAAGAAGCCGAGCTGCACCCCGCCCCCCGGCTCACCGTGTTGTGCGGGGCCAACGGCCAGGGCAAGACCAATCTGCTGGAAAGCATCTGGCTGCTCACCGGGGCCAAGAGCTTCCGGGGGGCCAAGGATGCGGAGCTCATCCGCCGTGACCAGCCTTTTGCGGTCATTGAATCGGAGTTTGAAGGCGGGGGCCGTCCCCAGACCCTCCGCCTGACCGTGGGCTCCAAGGCCAGCGAGCGCCCGGGACGCCGTGCCCGCTTGAACGGGGCGGACCGGGGCCGGGCTTCCGCCGTGGCGGGGACCTTCACCGCCGTGGTCTTTGACCCCAACCACCTGAGCCTGGTCAAGGCCGGGCCGGAGGGACGGCGGCATTTTCTGGACGCGGCGCTCTGCCAGCTCTACCCCGGGTATCTGGCGGCCCTGCGGCGGTATGCCCGCCTGACCGCCCAGAAAAACGCCCTGCTCAAAGCCTACGACATCACCCCCGGGGCGGATGTGCTGCTGGAGACCTACAACGAGACCATGGCCAAGTCCGGGGCCGAGGTCATGCAGCGCCGGGCGGAGTACCTGGACAGACTGGCGCCCCTGGCCGAAGCCAACTACCGGGATATTTCCAGCGGGGCCGAGGCGCTGGGGGTGCGGTACATGCCCTGCTGCGACCCCGACCCCGCCGCCCTGGCCGCCCGCCTGCGGGAGGTCAAACCCCAGGAACTGCGGGCAGGCTTCTGCCTCACCGGCCCCCACCGGGAGGACCTGGAAATTTTGATCGACGGGCAGCCGGGCAAGATCTACGGCAGCCAGGGGCAGCAGCGCAGCGCGGTGCTGGCCCTGAAGCTGGCGGAAGCCACCGTGGCCGGGGATGTGCTGGGGGAGCACCCGGTGATGCTGCTGGACGATGTGCTCAGCGAGCTGGACGACGCCCGGCAGACCTACCTGCTCACCCGCATTGAGGACAAGCAGACCTTTGTGACCACCTGTGATTCCGCGGCCTTTGCCCGCACCAACGGCAAGCTGGTGTTTGTGCAAGGCGGCCGCGTGCGGGAGGAGTAACCATGTATCTGCACGCAGGGCAGGATTTCATCGTGAACACCCGGGATATCATCGGGGTGTTTGACCTGGATACCTCCACCGACGCCGGACAGAAACCCAAACTCACCGACGAGTTTTTCCGCCGCGCCCAGAGCGAGGGCGCGGTGGTGGATATCTCCGGCGCCATGCCAAAAAGTTTCATCCTGACGGACTTTTCCGGCGAGACCATCTACATTTCCCAGCTGTCCACGGCGGCGTTGAAACGCCGGGCCGAACGGCTGGAGGTGTAACTTTTTGGCAGACGGCAGTCTGTCGGGTTCCGGCAAGCGGCTGCTTGCGGGAGAGTCTTTCCTTTTCGTGCCCGAAAAGGAAACGAAAAGGGCCCGCCGTTCCGAGGCGGCGGCCGCCGGCTGGGGCTGCGGCCCCAGACCCCGAGATGCGGCCACCTTACGACGGCCTATTCACCGGCCTGGGGGCCGGTGAACAAGGAAT
>CAUEKL010000187.1 GCA_959018215.1 uncultured Gemmiger sp. | reverse complement strand
GGAGTCCGGGTCGGTGGGCCACAGGCGGTGGCTGTCACAGTAAAATTCCTGCTGCAGCTTGTCCAGCTCTCCGGCGCTGTACTGGGACAAAACCCGGTAGATGGGCCCGGCGGCCACAAACCTGGCCTTTTCCTTGAGCTGAGCGTAGGTCTTTTGCCGCAGCCAGCTTACCGGGCGGGTCAGAGCCTCCACCCCCAGGGTGTCCAGCGTGTGTTCCACCGCGATGTCACAGGCCAGCCCCCACAGGGCCGGGTCCCGGCCTTCCCGCAGCCAGGGATGGCGGAAGATGCAGTGCAGCACGCTGTGCAGATAGGCCCGGGCCAGATATTTACGGTTTTTCCGGTAGATGCGCAGCACCCAGGTGGGCCCGTAGCACAGGGCCGCCCCGTTGGTGGCGGGCCCGCGTTCCGGGTCCGGGTCGGGGGTCAGGGTCAGGGCCCCCAGGGCGGAATTGAGATAGCGAAGCTGGATATACAGTTCGCTGCGGGTCAGTTCCATGGCGCGGCGTGCCATGGTGACCTCCCACTCGGCTTGTGTCTGTACATGCTGCGGCATGGTTCTGCCCTCCTTTTTTATACAGGCTCCGGCACAGGCCGGTTACAGGTCGTCAAAGTCGTAGGTCTTTTTGGGCTTGCGTTCCCCGCCGGAGGTCCCTGCCAGCAGCAAAGCGGCGCCCTCGGTCCATTGGGACTGTCCGCAGGCCAGGGCCGCCTGGCGGCGGCCGGAAGCGTCCAACACCCCGGCCAGCGCCTGCAAGGCAGCGGTGTCCCGGTCGGCCAGGACCACGGCTACGGCGTCGGCGGCATGGGCTGCCAGATACGCCCCGTATCGGGTCCGGGCTTCCTCGCTCAGATGGACGGGGCTGCCCAGCCGGTCCAGGGCTACACGGCAGAGTCCTTCGGGGGATTCCTCCGCGTCGGCCATGGCAAAGGCGGCGTCGTACTCCTCAAAGGTCAGCACGCCCTGGTCGAAGCACTGGCGGTAACGGTACCCCACCCCCTCAATGCTGTGATTGAAGATGTGGGCGGGGGTGTTCTCGTGCAGATATTCGGAAAATTCCGGGTAGTACAACCGGACCGGCGTTGTGCCGCCCAGAAACTCCACCCCGATCCCGGCGGCCACGGCGGCCAGCATCTTTTTCAGGCCGGTGGCCTCGTCGGGGGCGGCGCGCAGGGCAAAGGTGCGCAGGGCCCGGCAGTTGGTGAACAGGTCGCTGCCCAGGCTTTCCACTCCGGGTCCCGCCGTCAGACGACGCAGGGCCCGGCAATTGTAGAAAGCGCCGTTGTGGATGGCCCGCACACTGTCGGGCAGGACCACCTCCTGCACAAACTCCCCGCAGACGGGATGGTCGGAGGGTTCAGCCCCCGCCGGCGTCTCCAACTGTCCACCCTTCGGGTCCCGCCGGGCGGAAAAGCAATAGGGGCCGATTTCCACCACCGGCAGGCCGCCCGCCGTATCCGGGACCAGGGCACAGGGGGATTCCCCGAACAGGCGCAGCAGACGCGCCCCGCCTGCACAGGGTTCCCATAAGATGCTGACCGAACGCTGCATACTGCCACCTCGTTTCTGTTTTGGGTCCGGGTCTTTACAACAGGGCTATTATAGCATAAAATGTTGGGACGGGAAACACAAATCCCTTGGTGTATGAAATGGAAAGATATTTGGGGGAGGTTGCAAGGTTTTATGCGCACATCGCACGATCAAAATGCAATTCTGACGGGGTCCATACCCCGTCAGTTGCTTTTGTTCTTTCTGCCCATCTGGTTCGGGACCCTGTTCCAGCAGCTGTACAACACCGCCGATACCCTGATCGTCGGCAACTTTGTGGGCACCCAGGCCCTGGCGGCAGTGGGGGCCACCGGCGCCTTTGTCCAGCTGCTGGTGGGGGTGTTTGTGGGGCTGTGCAGCGGCGCCGGGGTGGTCATTGCCCAGAGCTACGGTGCCGGAAATGTGGAAGCGGTGGACCGCCAGGTGCACACGGCGTTGTCCATGGCGGTCCTGGGCGGCGCCGTGCTGACGGTGCTGGGCCTGGTGACCAGCCGCGGGGTGCTGCTTCTCATGCAGACCCCCGCCGAGATCATCGACGCGGCCACCCTGTATCTGCAGATCTACTTTCTGGGCATGATTCCCCAGATCATCTACAACATGGGTACCAACATCCTGCGGGCGGTGGGGGACAGCAAGCGCCCCCTTTACTTCCTGATTATTGCCTCTCTGGTCAACATCGTGCTGGACATCGTCTTTGTGGCCGGATTCAAATGGGGGGTGGCCGGTGCGGCCCTGGCCACCATCATCAGCCAGCTGGCCAGTGCGGTGCTCACCCTGCGCTGCCTGGCCGGTTCCAACGGGATGCCCTGGCACCTGGAAATGGCCCGCATGCGGCCGGACCCGGCGGTGCTTTCGGATATCTGCCGCATCGGCCTGCCCAGCGCGGCCCAGTCGGCCTTGTACAGCATCAGCAACATTGTCATTCAGGCGGCGGTGAACGGCTTCGGCACCACGGCGGTGGCGGCCTGGAGCGTCTACGGCAAGATCGACTTCCTGTTCTGGATGACCGTCAGTTCCTTCGGCATCGCCATCACCACCTTTGCGGGGCAGAACTTCGGCGCACAGCTCTATGACCGGGTCCATCGCGGCACCCGGGTCTGCCTGGGCATGGCGGCGGGAACCACCGTGGCCATCAGCCTGGCGCTGTACCCCCTGGCGGAACTGGCTTTCCGGCTGTTCAGCCAGGACGACGCCGTGGTGGCCCAGGGCGTGCAGATGATGCACTTTTTGGTCCCCACCTACATCACCTATGTCTGCATCGAAATCTTCTCCGGTGCCCTGCGCGGCTGCGGGGATGTGCGGGTCCCCACCCTCATCACCGTGTTCGGCGTCTGCGGGCTGCGGGTGGCCTGGCTGCTGCTGGTGGTGCCCCGCTTCCACACCATTCTCATGGTGGAGGCCAGCTACCCCATCACCTGGGCCCTGGCCAGCCTGCTGTTTGCCGTCTACTATTTCCAGGGCGGCTGGCTGCAGCGCTGCATTGCGGCCCGGAGCACCAAGAGCCCGGCCGAAGGCTGAAAGGAGCCAAAGATGGAGTTTCTTCTGCGCCCGGCGGTCCCGGCCGATCTGCCCGGCATCCTGCAGGTGATGGACAGGGCACAGCGGGCCCTGTCCTGTCCGGACTGGTTTGTGCCGGACACGGCGGAATACTTCGCCGCCCATCTTGACGGTGCGGAAGGCTTTTGCCATGTGGCCGAGACCCCGGACGGGGCGCTGGCCGCCTACTTTACCGTCAAATTGGCGGGGGAGGCTGACGACGCTCTGGGCCGTCGGCTGGGAATGCAGGGGGCCGACCTGCGGGCGTGTGCCCAGATGGACAGCTGCTGTGTGGCACCGCCTTACCGGGGCCACAGCCTGGAAGGGCGGCTGATGCAGCTGGCCGAACGGCGGCTGCGGGCCTGGTCGGGGCGGCCCTGGCTCCACTGTCTGGGTACCGTTCACCCGGATAACGCCCCCAGCCTGTACAGCTTCCTTCACCGGGGATACCGGATTGCCGCCGCCGATGTGCTGTGCTACGGCGGCAAACGCCGCCATATCCTGCAAAAGGATTTATAAGTAAGAAAAAAGGGCCTCTGCCGGAATTCCACGGCAGAGGCCCTTTCTGGTTGAAAACTTTAGACGGATTCGTCCAGCGCCTGCCGGGCGGCGCGTACCGCGGAAGCGCTGGTCTGCTGGATGTGCCATTCGTCCAGGCCGGGCAGCCCCATGGGAACTCCCTCCCGGCGGAACATCATGCCGCTTTCCCGCTCGGTCTTGCCGCTCATGTGGAACGCCCGGGGTCGGGGCAGCACATGGCGCAGTTCCCGGATGACATCGGCGTTTACTCCGGCCCCAATGAGCACTTCCGGGCCGTTGGTCCGGTCCCGCTCGGCCAGCAGGGAAGCCAGCACCGCCCGGCCTTCCCGGCAGCAGGCAGCGGCACCGCTGGTCAGCACCGTGTCAATGCCCAGGGCTGCGGCGGTCCGGTAGGTTTCCACCGGGTCCCGGGACACATCAATGGCCCGGTGCAGGGTCAGACCTGCGTCGGGACCCGCTGCCTCGATCAGGCGGCGGGTGGCGTCCGCATCCAGTACGCCTTCCGCCGTGAGTACGCCCACCACAAACCCGTCGGCCCCGGCCTGGCGCAGCACCGGAATCTGGGCGCACATCAGATCAATTTCCTCCGGCGTGTACAGAAAGTCTCCCGGCCGCGGCCGCATGAGGCAGCGTACCGGGATGCTGCTTTCCGCCCGGATCTGGGCCAGCAGGGCGGCATAAGGGGTCAGCCCACCCACACTCAGGGCGCTGCACAGCTCCAGCCGGTCGGCTCCGCCGGCCACGGCGGCCCGGGCGGACGCCAGGCTGTCCACACATACTTCCAACAGATGTTCCATGATTTGAGTCCCTTTCTCCGGTTTCGCGGCCGGTCCGGTGGTTTTGGCCTTAGTATACCACGCAGACCCGCAAAAGCACAGTGCCCCCGCGCAGAAAAAATCCGGCGGGGGCAGCAGGCCGTTATATGTAAAAAAGGGACAACAGAACTCAGGCTGCCCGGCCGCCGCGCACTACCCGCAAGGGGATGGCGCGGCGCGTGGGGGTACGGCGTACCCGCCGGACGGGAACGCGCTGCCGAACGGGTGCGGGCTTCGCCTCAGCCAGACCGCAGAGGAGATTCATGCCGATGAGATCGGCCAGGCCCAGCCCCAAAGCCAGGGGCAGGAACAGAGCGCCTTCCGCGGCACCGCATACAATGGTCAGGAAGAGAAATCCCATCACCGACATCAGAAACCGGCAAACCTGTTGTTTGATCGTTTGAAAGTTCATGAT
>CAUEKL010000186.1 GCA_959018215.1 uncultured Gemmiger sp. | reverse complement strand
AAAGGTCCCCGCCCCGGCCGGAAAGACGCCCGCCCGCCATGCTTACAAAGGGCATCAAAAACCACAGATTCACCAGAACGCAGGCCCCCGCCGCCTTGAGCCACTGGGTGAGCACAAAGGGCCGGAAGGTTTTGCGCCACAGCACCAGCACCAGGAAAAAGACGGTCAGGGCTGACAGAATCAGGGTGATGACATGGGTCTGGAGCAGCCCGCCGAAGCCTACGGCCAGCACGCCCCAGGCCGGGGTGGGTTTGTCGGAGGCATACAGCCGCCACAATCCCAGGGCAATCAGGGGCAGGAACAGGAAGGCTGTGTACTCACCCACAGCGGCCCGCACATAGACGCAGACCAGCCGGTAGGGGGACAGAACATAGAGGGCACACCCCAGCAGGGCCAGACTGCGCCGGCCGAAGAGGGAGCGCAGGCAGCAGTAGGTGACGATTGCCGTGGCGGCGGTGATCCCGGCAATGTACAGCTGGTAGGCCAGGCGCAGGTCCGCCCCCAGCAGATGAAGCAAAGCCGGAATGTACAGCAGCAGCTCCCCGTAATACAGCGGGGAGGCATAGCCGTAACTGCTCTTGGCCTGGTGGTAGAGGCGCACCGGGAATTCACCCATGGACAGGCTGGAGGCGATGCCGTCAATGCGCTGCAGGTGAAAGGCCAGGTCGTCCCCGTCCATGCCGCCGTTGTTCTGAAAAAGGGGCAGACAGGCCAGAAAAAGGATGCCCGCCACCCCCAGCAGGGCGCCTCCTGCGGCGGGGGACAGAGCCAGGGGACTGCCCCGCCACGCCAGCAGGACCACCCCGTCCGCGGCCAGCATCAGCAGCACGGCGCCCACAGCCAGCATCAGCATCATGGCCCGGTTGGGGACAAGGTCTATGCTTTCCAGGTAGATCACAGCCCCGTTGCCCCGCAGCAGCAGCCGGGCGTCGGTGCACCGGCGCAAAACGCACAGATCCAGTGTCTGGCTGGACAGGGCCGGGTCCAGATGCCCTTCATAGGTGCAGAGGGTCAGGCCCTGCTCAGTGTAGGAGGACAGGCTGGGCAGGACCAGGTTGTTGTCGGCGTCCAGCCAGCCCTGGGCCCGATACCGGACGGTGGCCCGGTAATATCCGGCGGGCAGGGTCATGGGCGAGGTGGAAAACAGGGTCTCCCCCACGGCGGTGCCCGGGGTGCCCACGCCCACCCGGCCTTCTTCGTCGGCAGTCAGGGCGGTGTCGGTGGTCCAGTCCTCCAGACTGTCCGGGGTAAAGGTGTAGGATGCCATGGGCCGCAGCGCCCAGTACAGGGCAAACAGCAGGAACAGCAGTTCCGCTGCCGCCAGCACCAGCAGGGCTCCGCGGGGTCTGTACCGGCCCGGCAGGCACGGTTTGCGTATGGACGGCATAAGCCGCCTCCTTTCAACTGATCTTGGTCAGGGTCACTTCCTGCAGGCGCAGGGAACGGTCGTCCAGGGTGTGCACCGCAAACTCCCAGCCGGGAGCGTTGGCCCCCAGGTCAAACTGGAAGGAGACCACCTGGGCGTTGCCTTCCAGAAAGACGATGCTCAGCTCCTGGTAGGGCTGCTTTTCCAGATGGTATCCGCTGCGCACATAGCAGTGATCCAGCCCTTCCCCCCGGATGGTGCAGACATACCGCCCGGGCAGCAGCGTCCAGCCGGGACCGGACACGCTCTCGGTGCCCGCCAGGGTCAGGCCGCCGTCGGCATCGTGGGTGCTGGCAGAATTTTGCCCGAAGGCCAGGGCGCTCAGATCCACCGCAACGGTATCGGCGGCGGGCTCGGCGGGGGACAGGGGCAGCTCTTCCAGGCTGCCTACCAGCACGCCGTCCAGACGATAGTAATTCAGGGCGTACATTCCCCGGCGCAGCTCGTCCCCTTTGCTGGAAAAGACATACAAAGTGGCAGGCTGGAGGGTATCCATCTGGGCGGGGATGCTGTCGGCGGCGGTGACGGTGTCCATATGGGCCAGATAAAAGCTGTTCAGCGTCCAGTCGTTTTCCGCCGCCAGCGCTGCGCAGCCCCGGTAGGTGGCGGAGGAGGTGTCCAGGGAGGCAAAGGCCAGGTGCTGGATGCGGCCGCTTTGGGCCACCGCCTCCCAGCCGGGGTCGGTGAGGGGGGAGGTCCAGGTATAGCGCTCGGCGCTGCGGTAGTTGGCGGCGGTGGCGGTCAAAGAGGACCACTGCCCGCCCGCCTGTACCGCCAGGCAGAGCACCAGCAGCACCGGTGCCAGGCGCGGCCCTGCCGCCCGCAGCAGCACTCCGGCCGCCACCACAATGAGCAGCATGCCCAGCAGCCAGGCCAGACGGGCGCAGGAGGAGAACATGGACCAGAGATTCAGCAGGAACCCGGGCAGGGGCAGGGAAAACAGGGTGCGTCCCGCAAAGGTCACAGTGTCGGACATGGAGGCAACGGCGCTGAGCGACCCGATGACCACCGCTGACACCGCCCAGGGGGCAGCCCGGCGCCCCAGGGCCTTTTTATCCTTGCAGCGGACAAAAGCGACAATTCCCGCCGCCAGGGCCAGCGCACACAGCACCACCGCCCCGGCCCCCATGTAGATGTAGGATTCAAAACCGTCGTCAAAGCCGGGGACGAACAGGTCGGCCAGGTCGGCCCCGTTGAGCCAGCCCGCTGCCGTGCCGGAGTAGTTGCCGGAAAAGGCCCCCAGGACAAACAGCTCGGCCAGGGCGGCGGCACAGTAGGCCAAAATGGGCAGCAAAGCGCAGGCCGCGCCCCGGCGGCGCAGCAGTGCCGCCACCCCACAGCCCACGGCCACAATGCCCATCATGGGCAGATAGTACAGGTGGATGCCGGCGCCCAGAATCCCCAGCAGAGCCCACCACAGGCAGGCCCGCAGTGGGGTGCGGTAGACCTTGTCCCCGAAAGCCCACAGGCACAGAGCGGCCAGCACCAGCCAGGTACCGGCCAGGGCGGTGTGGGCAAACATCCGGATGCGCAGAGCGGGGAACAGCAGCAGGATGCCTGCCCCCGCCAGGGCGGCCGCGTGGGCGCCGTGGGTGCGGGCGGCACCCAGCCGGGCGATCAGACACTGGCCAAGACCCCCCTGCAGCATGAAGCAGAGCAGCCCCCACCAGCCGAAATACTGGAAGGAAGCGGGCAGAACGGGACTGAGCAGCTTGAAAAACACCGCAAACAGCGGCAGGGAATCGGTGTACAGCACGCTGATGCGGTGGGGATAGACGGTGGCATAGGACATGCCCAGATAGGGCAGGTGCCATTCACTGTGACGGAACTGCACCCAGCCCAGGTAATGCTGGGACGGGTCGGCTCCGGCGGCCAGCATCCAGTCGGTCTCGGTGGGGTCCAGCACCCGCACCCCGTACAGGGCCAGAAAGACGGCCGCTCCCAGCAGGGCGCCGCCCAGGGCCCACAAAAGCGCCCGACGGCGCTGCATGACCGGCGCCATCAGCGGTCAAAGGTGGTGTACAGGGTGGTGGACCAGGTCTCGCCCTCTTCCAGGCTGGCGGCGCAGGGGCGCTCGTCCCACTCGATGGGGCCGTTTTCCTCCCCGGGCAGGCTCTGCCAGGGCTCGATGCAGACAAACCGAACCGGCTTGGCCTTGGCGGACCAGATCAGCACATAGGGGTAACCCTCAATGTTGCAGGAGACCATCCGGCCGGTGTCCTTCTCCACAATGGCCAGGTTGGCGCTGCGCAGATTGACCATGCAGAAGCTGTCGTTGTCAAACAGGTCGTCGGTGAGGGGAATGGCCGTGGTGTTGCGGGCCAGGTAGAAGAAATCCCGGCCGTTGAGCAGGCCGTTGGGCAGGCTGCTCACGCACAGAGGGCTTTCCAGTTCGTTGAACCGGAACTCGTAGTCGGTGGTGGTGTGCTTGTCGTCAAAGGGGATGGCAAAGGCCGGGTGGTAGCCGATGCCGAACCGCAGCTGCTCTTCCACCGGGTTATCCACCGTCAGGGTGTGGGCCACCGTCTTGCCATGGAGGGTGAAGGTGGAGCGCAGCACAAAAGCGTAGGGCCATTTCTGCAGGGTCTGGGCGTTGGCATGCAGCTCAAACACCAGGGTGTCGTCGGTGCGGTTGACCAGGGTGTGCTCCACATCCCGGGCAAAGCCGTGCTGGCCGCCGGTGTACTCCATCCCCTTGGCACGCATCTTGCCGCCGGTGAGCTTGCCGGTGTAGGGGAACAGGATGGGCGCATGACGGCCCCAGACCGCCGGGTCGGCCTGCCAGAGCATCTCGGCTCCGGTCCGCTTGTTGATGACGCTGACGGCCTCGGCACCGTGGGTGTCCACCGTCAGGCGGAGCTCTTCGTTTTCAATGGTATAACGCATTACGATACCCCCAAAGGATTTAGTACCTTCAGTATAGCGCAAACCCGGCCAAATGGAAAGGGCGGGGCCGGATTTTCCCCCGGGGCACAGGCAGCGGGCGGCGGGCATATTCTGCTGGCAGGAGGTGTTATCTATGCCGACTGGCAGTATTTGGATCGCGGCGGCCCTGGCCGAACAGGCCGCGCCGCTGGCGGGGGTGCGGGTGACCGTGCTGGACGAGACCGGGGTGCCCGTCGCCCGCCTGGAAACCGATGAGGACGGCACCGCCGTACAGACGGGGCTGGCTGCACCCGACCGCTCTTACAGCCTGGAGGAGGACAATACGACGGTGCGGCCTTACGCCGTGTATGATCTGGTGGCCGAAAAAGAAGGCTGGCAGACGGTGCGGGTCAGCGGGGTGCAGGTGTTTGACGGGCAGGAAACCGTGGCCCGGCTTTCGTTTCTGCCCGCCGACGCCGCCGTGGCTTCCGCCGGGATCACGGCGGAAAACAATGTGACCATCCCGCCCCACCCGCTGTTTTCCGGGCGGGGCGGCAGCGGGCCCGCCCCGGCGGGAG
>CAUEKL010000185.1 GCA_959018215.1 uncultured Gemmiger sp. | reverse complement strand
GTGCGCCGATTCGGCAAGCTCATAGGCACGGTCGATCATGGCAAAGTCATATGGCCGTCCGCTGTCGGTCATATCCTGTTTCAGCTGCTCATAGGTAATGGGCATTTTGACTTCGTTTTCCATTGCGGTTCCTCCCCCTGGTCTTTCCTGATTTTCTGCGCCGGATTCGGCAGGGTCATTCCCTCTGCCCCGCCGCCATGGCGCGCAGTTTTTGCAGGATGGGTGCATCATCCAGATTTTTCTTTCCGGTAACGGCGGCAGGCAGCCACCGCCCGTTCTGCTGTTCCACCAGCCCCAGCTCCTGCAAGGCGGTGAGGCTGGCCAGCGTTTTGCCGGTGTTTTCGGGTCCGGCCGCCGCAAACACCGGCTGCAGGTCCTCGGCCGGAACGCCCCCCGCCCGGATGCGGCGGTACAGATTGGCCGTATCGTTGCGGTCAGGCAGGAAGGCGGCGGCCTGTTCCGGCGGCAGGGCGGTACCGGCGCAGACAGCGTCGAACACCGCCGCCTGCCGGGCCGGTTCATTGCCCAGCCCCGCCGGGCGCATGGCCTTGCAATGTGCCGATACCATCGGCCCGTTGCGCCCCTGAAAAACACTGACCTCAAGGGCAGCATCCACCGCGGCCCCGGGCTGATAGGGCAGGTCCTGGGGCGCGGTGCCGAACACCGACACAAAGCAGGAAGCGTCCCCCTGCCGCAGGCGTACCCGGGTATGGCGGCCTTCACTGCCCAAAGGCCAGAGCCCGTCCACCACCGCGTTTTCCACCAGCAGCAGCGGCACCGGATTGCCGCTGCCGAAGGGCGCCAGCCGGGACAGCTGCCGCACCGAGGTCAGGTCCAGCTCGCTGATCTGCACGGCCGCATCCAGTTTGAGGGTACCGGGTTCCGGTACCGGGTATTCCCTGGCGGCCCAGGCATTGACTGCCGCCCGGAACGCCCCGATCTTCTCTTCCTCCACCAACAGACCGGCAGCCGCCGCATGGCCGCCGCTGCGGATCAGGCAGGAAGAACAGGCGGCCAGGGCCGCATGCAGATTGAAACCCGCCGGGGCGCGGCCGCTGCCTCTGCCTTCCCCGTTTTCGGTGGAGATGACAATGGCCGGTCGGCCGTATCGCTCCATCAGACGGCTGGCCACGATGCCGATGACGCCGGGGTGCCAACCCTCTCCCGCCACCACCAGCACCCGGTCGTGGGTGCGGGCGGGGTCGGCCTGAATGGCCTGCAGCGCCGCCGCCAGGATCTGCTGTTCGGTCTGCTGACGCTCGGCGTTGATCTCGCCCAGACGCGCCGCAATCCCGGCCGCCTGTTCTTCATTTTCACAAAGAAGCAGCTTGAGGGCCACGGCGGCAGTGTCCATGCGGCCCGCCGCGTTCAGCCGGGGCGCCAGCCCGTAGCTGACCGTTTCCGCCGTGACGGGCTTGCCCGCGTAGCCGGCATTTTCCAGCAATGCCTGCAGGCCCGGGCGCATGGTCTCCTGCAATACGGCAAGGCCCTCCCGCACCAGGGTGCGGTTTTCCCCTGTCAGAGGCATCACGTCCGCGATGGTTCCCAGGGCCGCCAGTTCCCCGAACATGTCCAGCAGTTCGGCAGGGTCACACCCCTCCAAAGCGGCGCAGAGTTTGAAGGCCACCCCTGCCCCGCACAAGAACTTGCAGGGGCTTTCATCATCGGCACGGTTGGGGTCCACCACCGCCACTGCCTCGGGCAGCTCGGCACCGGGCAAGTGGTGGTCGGTGATCACCAGGTCGATGCCCAGTTCTTTGGCGCAGCGGGCTTCCTCCACGGCGGCAATGCCGTTGTCCACCGTGATGACCAGGGTGTATCCCTTGGCCGCCAGGCCTTTCAGAATATCGGTATTGAGACCGTAGCCGCCGCCGTCCCGGCTGGGCAGCTTGCAGCGCACCTGGGCTCCCTGGTTGGACAGGCACTCAAACAGAATGGCGGTGGCGGAGACACCGTCCACGTCATAGTCGCCGAAAATGACGATGGGCTCCCCTTCCTCCACGGCGCGCTGGATGCGTTCCACGGCCTTGTCCATATCCTTGAGCAGAAAGGGATCGGACAGTTCCTCCCGGCCGTCCAGCAGATGATGGGCGGCCTCGGCGGTATGGATGCCCCGCGCGGCCAGCACACGGCTGAGCAGCACGCCGAAGCCTTCGGCGCGCAGGGCTTCGGCGTCCTGATCGGCAGTCTGATTCAGCTGCCAGGCACGGTAGTTCATAGCGGGTCGCTCCTTACAAATTCACAATTACACAATCTTGGTTCCGGTGCCGAAATCCTGCCCGAAATCATGGGTCAGGCCGTCCTGGCGCAGCATGGTTTCCAGGGTATCGATCTCGGTAGAAACATCCAGGCTCACATCCTGCAGCAGCGTTTCGTACAGCTTGGCGTAGGCCAGATTCAGGGTGTGCAGGATGCCGGTGATCTCGCCGCGGATCTTGTCGGCGGCAGCCGCCTCCGTATCTCCCAGGCCCAGGGCCGTATCCAGCAGTTTGCGGGTGGTGGGCAGATAGTATTCCCGGAACCGCCGCAGCCGGGGCTGCTGGTCCGGATGGTTATGGGCAAAGCCCAGAATGGCGCCGCAGGTTTTCTGCATAGTGATAAGTTCCTCGTCGGCTGTCTCCCCCAGGTGTCCCCGGCAGGCGCGCAGATAGTTGAGAAAGTCCACGCCCTCCCGGCGCAGGCTGTCCGCCGTATCCGGTTTCGGCTTGTCCTGCGGCACCGGTTCCGGCTGAGGAGCCGGCGGAGTGTACAGGGCATCGTTCAGGTAAAGGGTCTTCCCGTCCGAAGAGACCAGCGCGCCGGGAATTTTTCCGTCTGCGATGGCTTTTTGCAGTTCCTCCCGGACCCGGTCCTGCGGCTGCATGGTATCCCGGGCTATGGCAGAAATATCCCATGTCCAGTCACGGACAGCCCGCAGATAGCCCCGCAGCCGATTGTACCGGCCCCACAGCCGGACACCGAAGACCCCCATAACGCTGAACCCGACCGCCATCGGGGCAAAGCAGGCAGCCAGCACGGGAAAGACCACATGTTCTTCGGGCAGCATGCCCATAGCCTGGGGGCCTGCCATGGCCAGAATGAACATGACCAGTGCCGCAATGCCGAATCCTCCGGCGAAGGTCCAGCCTCCCACCGCCATGCCCAGATAGCCGTCCTGATCGCTGTTTTTCAATTTGCGGTCCATCCACTGGCGCCAGGTTTCAAAAGGAACCTTCTTGTTTTCCACGCCACGGCTTCGGATGGCGTCTCCCACCGACTGGACCACGCCGGCCAGACCGTCCAACATACCGGACCCGATCTGGGTGCCGGCCTGCACGATCTCACTGACCGCATCGTCCAGATCCGGAATACTTGTATAAGATTCCCGGGAAGGGGTATTCTCTTGCTCTTGGGCAGGGCCGCCCGGGTCCTGATAGGGGTTTCTGGGAGGCATATCGTTTGATTCCTTTCCTTTTTGGCGGGTACGTTTTTCAGCCGCGGGGCCGCGCGCTGCGTTCCATCAGGGCAGCGGCGCAGCGCAGGCCGTCCACGGCGGCGGTCATGATGCCGCCCGCATAGCCGGCCCCCTCGCCGCAGGGGTATAATCCCGGCAGGGAGAGACACTGGAAATCCTGCCCGCGCACCAGACGCAGAGGGCTGGAGGTACGTGTCTCCAGGCCGGTGAGCACCGCGTCGGGGGCACGGTAGGCGGCCATTTTGCGGCCGAAAGCGGTCAGCCCCTGGCGCAGGGCGGTGGAAAGTTCCCCGGGCAGAAGGCTGCCCAGATCGCAGGGTTCCACACCCCGGGGGTAGGTGGGCTGCACGGCGCCCAGGTCCAGGCGTCCTTTTCCCTGCAGAAAGCTGCCCACCGTCTCAGCCGGGGCGGCATAGTTGCCGCCGCCCGCCCGGAACGCCGCCTGCTCCAGCTGCCGCTGGAACGCCACCGCCTTGGCAGGGTCGTTGTCAAAGTCCCGGCCGTCCACACTGACCACCACCGCCGCGTTGGCGTTGCGGCCATCCCGGGCATGCAGGCTCATGCCGTTGGTGACCACGCCGCCTTCCTCACTGGCGGCGGCACAGACCGTACCGCCGGGGCACATGCAGAAGGTATACACACAGCGCCCGCCGTCCACATGCTGGCTGAGCTGGTATTCCCCCCGGGGCAGGGCCGGATGTCCGGCCGCCCCATGGTAGAGGCTGCGCTCGATCTCGGTTTGCAGGTGTTCCGCCCGGAACCCCACCGAAAAGGGCTTGCATTCCAGGGGCAGGCCCATCCCGCCCAGCATGGAAAAGGTATCCCGGGCACTGTGGCCCACGGCCAGGATCAGCTGTTCGCAGGCAAAGTCCCCGGCGGTGGTTTTCACCCCGCACACAGCCCCGCCCCGGGTCTCGATGCCGGTGAGCTTTGTGTTGAAGAGCACCGTACCGCCCAGGGATTCGATCTCCGCCCGGATGGCGGCAATGACACCCCGCAGCAGGTCGGTGCCCACATGGGGTTTCTGACGCCAGGCAATGTCCCCGGGAGCTCCGTGTTTGAGGAAGGTCTCGGTGACATAGGCGCACAGGGCGTCCCCTGTACGGGTGGTGAGCTTGCCGTCCGAGAAGGTCCCGGCGCCCCCTTCCCCGAACTGGATGTTGGCGTCCGGGTCAAGGGCCCCGCCCGCCTCAAACTTCTGCACCGCCTGTACCCGCTGTTCCAGAGCGGGCCCCCGTTCCAGCACCAGCGGACGGTAACCGTAGCGGGCCAGCAGCAGCGCGGCGAACAACCCCGCCGGGCCAAGCCCCACCACCACCGGGCGATGTGCAAGAGGATTCTGCCCTACCGAAAAGTGAAATTCCGGCTTGCGGGTGAAACAGACACAGGGCGAGGCCCCGGCCAATGCCGATTCCTCACCCTCGTCGTTGAGCGTGATGGCAACGGTGTACACCAGCAC
>CAUEKL010000184.1 GCA_959018215.1 uncultured Gemmiger sp. | reverse complement strand
TCCGGACGCTGTGCCGCCCCCGTGAAAGATCCAACCCGTCCCGCATCCCAGTCCCTCCCCGGTCAACCGTTCTCTTGTCCAGTCTATGCCCGACGGCCCAGTGCTAGACTTGGCGGGCCCTTTTCCTGTATAATAGCCCCATAGGTCACCGATGATAGAAGGGAAGGAACAACTATGTCCTATGGATTGCTCGTGATGGATATCGACGGCACCCTGCGCCCCCACAACTGTACCACCGTGCCCCGGGCCACAGCCAAGGCGGTGAAGGCGGTGCAGCGGGCCGGGGTCAGGGTGGCGATCGCCACCGGCCGTGGGCGGGTCAGTATCCCCAAGGACCTGCTCAGCGGCATCCACCCGGATTACTGGATCTGCTCCGCCGGGGCCCATGTGCTGGATGCCAGGGGGACCATCCTGTATGACACCCGCATGACCCCCGAACAGATGTATGCCCTGGTGGATTTCTGCGAAAATTATGAGTATCCCCTGCGGTTCATCTTTACCGACGGCAGTTACGCCTACCTGGGATATGAGGAATTCCTGGCCTGGAGCAAACAGCACCCCATCGGCATCGGTCTCAAGGACGGCATGGACCAGGACCGCCACCTCCTTGATATGCCCTTCACCGCCTTTGCCTGGCTGAACCGGGAAGCGGCCCGGCGGTTCCAGGACAAATACGGCTATCTGGGCCTGCGCTTTGTGTTCGACAAGGACGATACCTGCGATATTCTGCCCCCGGAGGTGGACAAGGGCCGGGCCCTGACCGGTCTGCTGGAAAAGCTGGGCCTGTCTGCCGCCGACTGCGTGGCCGTGGGGGACGGAGACAACGATGTGGGAATGCTCCGGGCCGCCGGTCTGGGGGTGGCGGTGGACACCGCCAGCGAGGCCGCCAAAGCCGCCGCCGACCGTCTGTGCCCCCCGGCGGACCAAGGCGGTCTGGAAGCGTTGTTCCGGGAACTGTGGCCCCAGGCCTTTGAGGAGGGGTGAGCCATGGCCGACTATACCCGGGTGGGGCCGGGGCTGCCGCCGCTGCACGGGGACCGGGCCCGGGTGCTGATCCTGGGGAGCTTCCCCAGCCCCAAAAGCCGGGAACAGGGCTTTTACTACGGTCACCCCCAGAACCGGTTCTGGCCGCTCATGGCGGCGCTGACCGGCAGCCCGGTGCCGGAACACGATGACATTCCGGCGAAAAAACAAATGATTATACAAAATGGATTGGCTGTCTGGGATGTCATCCGCAGCTGTGAGATCATCGGCGCCTCGGATGCCTCCATCCGGAATGTGGAACCCAACGACCTGGCCGCCCTTATCGCCAAGCTGGGGGTGGAGCGGGTGGTCTGCAACGGCAGCACCTCCGCCCGGCTCTACCGCAAATACGCCCTGCCCCATACCGGGCTGGAAGCCACGGCTCTGCCCTCCACCAGCCCGGCCAACGCCTCCTTCCGGCTGGAACGGCTGCAGCAGGTCTGGGGCGAGGTGCTGGGACCCTGCCTGCCGGGTGTGACCAAACTGTAAAAAAACCGAAAACTTTGCATGCACACGCCCGAATCAATTTGCATAGCGTGTGCCTTTGCATTATAATGAAGCTATCATCATCCCGGGAGGTAACCCCATGCACAAATGGGAAGAAATACGCCGCCGTCCGGTGCTGCCGGTGTATCTGGCGGCGCTGGTCTGGCCGGTGGCGGCCCTGATTCTGCCGATGTACACCCTGTGGGGCCTGCTGGTCACGGCTGCCCTCAGCGCGGCGGTAGGCATTGTGGCGGGACGGCTGTGCCCCACCCGCGTCATCCGGCGGGAAGTGCCCTTCTCCACCGGCAGTGAGGACACCGACGCCATGCTCAGCGGCATCACCAACAACCTGGATGCCCTGGCCAAACTCAACCGGGCCATCCCGGATGCAGAACTCTCCCGCCAGCTGGACCGGATGGAAAAGGCCGGCCGGGCCATTGTGGCCGAAATCGAGCACGACCCCAAAAAGGCGCCCCAGGTGGACCGGTTCGCCCGCTACTATCTGCCCGAAGCCGTCAAGATCCTGGCCGCCTACGCCCGGATGCAGGCGGTGCAGGGGGACAACGCGGGCCAGGTGCGCAAGGAAGTCAATGACACCGCCGGGACCATTGCCCAGGCCTTTGAAAACCAGCTGGATGCCCTGTATTCGGCGGAAGCCCTGGACATCAGCACCGACATCGAGGTGCTGGAAGGCATCCTGAAAGGCCAGAACCTGGCCCGCTGAACCTGCAATCACAGCTGCGGCTGTTTGCCCTTTGTTCAAAGATATGAGAAAGGATGGAATCACATATGGCAGAAAATACCAATCAGGAATTTGATCTGAATGTTCCGGCTGCGCCCAGCCTCACCCTGGACGGCGCCCCGGCATCTCCCAGCCTGACCCTGGACCCCGAAGCTGATGCCAAGGTGGTGGCCGAAGCCAAAAAGGCCGCTCCCGTCAAGGTGGAGGACACCCCCCTGACCCCCGAAGAACAGCAGATGGTGGACGATTTTGCCAAGAAGATCGACATCACCAACTCCCAGATGGTGCTGCAGTACGGCGCTGCCAGCCAGAAGAAACTCAGCGATTTCTCCGACACCGCCCTCTCCAAGGTCAAGACCAAGGACATGGGGGAGACCGGCCAGCTCATCACCGAACTCATCGGGGAACTGCAGGGCTTTGATGCCACCGAGGAATCCAAGGGATTCTTCGGCTTCTTCAAGCGGCAGCAGGCCAACATCGCCAACCTCAAGACCAAGTACGAGAAGGCCGACGTGAACGTGGAGCGCATCAAGGCCAAGCTGGAGGACCACCAGGTCACCCTGATGAAGGATATCACCATGCTGGACAAGATGTACCAGCTGAACCTGGTCTACTTCAAGGAACTGACCATGTACATCCTGGCCGGCCGCAAAAAGCTGGAGCAGGTCCGCGCCAATGAGCTGAAAGCCGCCCAGGAGAAAGCCCAGCGCTCCCAGCTGCCGGAGGACGCCCAGGCGGCCCGGGACCTGGCCGACATGTGCGACCGCTTTGAAAAGAAGCTCTACGACCTGGAACTGACCCGCAACATCTCCATCCAGATGGGCCCCCAGATCCGGCTGATCCAGTCCAACGACACCATGATGGCGGAAAAGATCCAGACCACCATCATCAACACCATCCCCCTGTGGAAGAACCAGATGGTGCTGGCCCTGGGCATGGCCCACAGCCAGCAGGCCATGCAGGCGGAGCGCGCCGTCACCGACGCCACCAACGAGCTGCTGCGCAAGAACGCCGCCACCCTCAAGCAGGGGACCATCGACATCGCCAAGGAGTCCGAGCGGGGTGTGGTGGACCTGGAGACCCTGAAGCAGACCAACCAGGAGCTGATCTCCACCCTGGACGAGCTGAACAAGATCCGCGCCGACGGCAAGGCCAAGCGGGCCGCCGCCGAGGTGGAACTGGGCCGCATCGAAGGGGAGCTGCGGGCCAAGCTGCTGGAGATGAACAAGTAACACCTTTTTTCAAAAGAGGGTACCATGCAACTGCAACAACAGGAAACCTTTACCATTCAGGGCCCCCAGCTGGAAGTGCTGGGCCAGGCCGAAAGCAAGCTGCCCGCCCCCGCCCGCCGAAAGCCCACGGCGGTGCTGGTGCTGGCGGCGCTGGCCCTGGTGTCGGTGTTCGGCATCGGCGGGCTGAAACTGAAAGGGAAATATGCCGGGGTACAGTCGCTGTACACCACCGCCACCAATGAGTACGGCGACGGCATCCAGACCGACCTGGCCGCCCAGGCGGACGCGGCGGCCAGCCTGATCCGGCTGGCCGGGCGTATCCTGGGGGAGAATGATCCCACCGTGACCCAGGCCAACACCGCCCTGGACGGCTGGAACGCCGCTCCGGTACAGCCTGACGCCCAGTATACGGCCAACCAGGCGCTGTACGCGGTGGTGGGAGATACCTATACCGCGGCCGGCCTGAAAGCCGACAGCGACCAGCGCAACCAGCTGGACGCCCTGTATTCGGAGTTTACCTCCCGCCAGGCTCTGGTGGAGCGGGCGGCGGCCAACGACTATAACCCGGCGGCGGAAGCGTACAACCGCACCACCGCCTCCTTTCCCGGCAATCTCATCGGCGGGCTGTGGGGCGTGGGCTATGCGGACCTGTTTGCTCCCACCGATACCGCCAACGGCTGAAAGAGGGGAGAGTACCTATGACCAAAAAACGCATCCTGCCCCGGGCCGTCGGAATCCTGACGGCGGCGGCCCTGTGTGCCGCCTGTGCGCTGCCGGTGCTGGCGGCGCCCCAGGCGGACCCGGACAAGGCCGTCATTGACAACGCGGATATCCTGTCCAAGGATACCGAGACCTATGTCACCAACATCAGCACCGCTTTGCAGAACACCTGCGGCGCCCAGATCGGGGTGTACACGGTGGATACCATCGGCAACTACACCATGGAGGGCTATACCTACGAGCTGGCCAATGCGTGGGGCCTGGGGGATGCCGACAAGGATAACGGCATCGTCCTGCTGCTGGCCCCCGGCGAGGACAACTATCACGCCATGTGCGGCGCCGGGCTGGAGACCCAGTTCACCGTGCAGATGCTCCAGACCATCCTCAACGAGGACATGGAGCCCAACTGGGTCAACAAGGATTACGATACCGGCACCCGCCAGACGGTGTATGCCATGGCGGAAAAGCTCTGCACCATCTACGGCCTGACCTTTGATCTGGACGATGCGGCGGCGGGCAACATTCCCGCGGCAGGCACCGTATCCGGCGGCGCCCAGGCGGCACCGGCTCCGGACCGGGGCGGCGTCTCCTTCGGCGGTGTGCTGGTCCTGATCGCGGTGCTGGCGGTGGTCATCGTGCTGCTGGCCGTGCCCCGCCGCCGGTATTACGGCGGTCCGGGGGGCTACCGCGGTCCCACCTTCATCTGGTTCGGCGGCTTCGGCCGTCCCCGGGGACCCCGTCCTCCCCGTCC
>CAUEKL010000183.1 GCA_959018215.1 uncultured Gemmiger sp. | reverse complement strand
GCCTCTGCCCGCCGACCCTACCGTGCCCGCGCCGGCAGACGACCCCGCCCTGCTGGAGGAACCCATCGCGGCCTACGAAAACTGCAAGCGATATCTGACCGAGGACGACAAGGCCGACATCGCCACCCTCATCCGTCTGCGGGCGGAGATCAACCGGGGGCGGCGCTGACCCTTTGCCCCGGGGAAAGGAACACCATGCCATACGACCTGGACAGCACCGTTGCCGAACTGGAGCGGGAGGATATCTGTGTGCTGGACTGCCCTTTGCGGGCCAACCGCTGCCTGGCCCTGGCCAACGGGCGTCTGGTGGGGGTGGACAGCCGCCGCTTCGACACCCAGGCCGAACTGCGCACCGCCCTCATCCATGAGGACGGCCACTTTGCCTCCGGCGCCTTTTACACGGCCTACAGCCCCTACCAGCTCAAAGCCCAGGCGGAGCGCCGGGCCGACAAGGCCGCCGTGCTCAAATACCTGCCCTATGAGGAACTGGCCGCCCGCCTGCGGGCCGGGGATTCCCCCGCCGAGGCGGCGGAGTATTTCTGCGTGACCGAGGCCTTTCTGCGCAAAGCCTGTGAATTGTACCGGGAAATGGGCCGGACCTTTGCCGGGCCTGATGGGGATTCCCTTTGATTTTAAGGCCGGATATGGTATAATAAACAGAAGTCATGTCATTTTTACACCGAAAACCGGGGAAGGAGGTGCGCCTTTGCGCATCCTGGCAAATGATCTGAAACGGCAGTATGATCTGCATGCGCCGGAATACGAGGCCAAAGCACTGGAAGTGCTGCGCAGCGGCTGGTACATTCTGGGCAAGGAGGTGGAAGCCTTCGAGAAGGAATGGGCCGCCATGGTGGGCACCAAGTACTGTGTGGGGCTGGCCAGCGGACTGGATGCCCTGTGGATCGCCTTCAAGCTGCTGGGCATCGGCCCCGGGGACGAGGTCATCGTCTCGGCCAATGCCTACATCGCCTGCGTCATGGGCATTACCATCAACGGCGCCACCCCGGTGTTTGTGGAACCGGATGAATACGACAACATTGACGCTTCTCGCATCGAGGCCGCCGTCACCCCCCGCACCAAGGCCATTCTGGCGGTGCATCTGTACGGCCAGAGCTGCGATATGGATATGATCGGCGCCATCGCCCGCAAGTATGACCTGAAGGTGGTGGAGGACTGCGCCCAGAGCCACGGCAACCGCTGGCACGGCCAGGTGGTGGGCAGCTTCGGGGACGCGGGCTGCTTCAGCTTCTATCCCACCAAGGGATGCGGGGCCTTCGGGGACGCCGGGTGCCTGACCACCAACGACCCCGACCTGGCCGACCGCTGCCGGGTCTTCCGCAACTACGGCAGCCGGGTGCGCTACCAGAACGAGGTGGTGGGCGCCAACAGCCGTCTGGATGAACTCCAGGCCGGATTGCTGCGGGTCAAGCTGACCCATCTGGAGGAGTTCAATGCCGAGCGCTGCCGTCTGGCCCAGCGCTACAACGCCGAGCTCACCAACCCCTGCCTGCAAAAGCCCAGGATCCGCCCCGGGGCGGACAGCAGCTGGCACCAGTATGTGGTGCACCTGCCGGGCTGCCGGGACCGTATGGCCGACTACCTGAAGGAGAAGGGCATCGGTACCATCATCCATTACCCCATCCCGCCCCACCTGAGCCAGGCCTATGCCTGCCTGGGCTACAAGAAGGGGGACTTCCCGGTGGCGGAGCGCTATGCCGACGAGGTGCTCAGCCTGCCCATGTACAACGGGATGACCGAGGAAGAGCAGGGGTATGTGATCGAGGCCATCAACGCCTTCCGCTGATTACGGGGTGTAATACTATGAACAAAAATGACAGCGCGTATTTTATTGAGTTCGCTGAACACGGGGATGAGCGGGGCAACCTGGTGGTGGTGGAAGGAGAACGGGACGTTCCCTTTGCCATCCAGCGGGTGTTCTACATCTACGGCTCGGACACCGACATGGTGCGCGGCCAGCATGCCAACCGCAAGAGCCAGTTTGTGCTCATCAACGTGGCAGGGCAGAGCAAGGTCAAGGTAATGGACGGTCTGGGCAATGAGGCGGTCTTTTGCCTGAACCGCCCCCGCACCGGGGTGTACATCCCCACCATGGCGTGGAAGGAAATGTATGATTTCAGCCCCGACGCCGTGCTGCTGTGCCTGGCCAGCGAACACTACGACGAGAGCGAGTACATCCGCGATTTTGACGCCTTTGAGGCCGAGATCCGGGCCAAAAAACCGGACCGGCAGGACGGAAAGGCAGAAGGGAAGTAGGACCATGCCACAACGGATGGACCAGTACAAAAACATGGCCGGACACTTTGTGCAGTACCGGCCGCTGATCCGGGAACTGGTGACCCGGGACCTGAAGGTCAAGTATCGCCGCAGTTTTCTGGGGTATGTGTGGAGCATCCTCAATCCGCTGCTCATGATGACGGTGCAGACCATCATCTTCTCCTATATGTTCCGCACCGACATCCCCAACTATCCTCTGTACCTGATCTGCGGCAACACCCTGTTCACCTTTTTTAACGAGAGCGCCAACATGGGCATGATGTCCATTCTGGCCAGCTCCTCCCTGATCAAGAAGGTGTACATTCCCAAATATATCTTTCCCTTGAGCCGGGTCACCTCCAGCTTTGTGACCATGGGCTTCAGCCTGGCCGCTGTGCTGCTGGTCATGGTCTTCACCCGGTCGCCCTTCTACTGGACCATCTGCCTGTTCTGGGTGCCGCTGGTATTCCTGTTCCTGTTCTGCTGCGGCATGGTGCTGGCCCTGTCCGCCCTGACGGTGTATTTCCGGGATATGCAGTACCTGTTCAGCATCGTGACCCTGGCCTGGATGTACGCCACCCCTATCTTCTACCCCATCGAGCAGCTGCCCGGCTTCGCCCAGAAGCTCATGCGGCTCAACCCGATGTACCACTATATCAACCTGTTCCGCAATCTCGTGATGTACGGCACCATCCCCGGCCCCAACACCTGGGTGGCCTGTGTGGTGTGCAGCCTGCTCATGCTGGCGCTGGGCCTGTGGGTGTTCCGCAAGCTCCAACGCAACTTTATCCTGTATATTTAAGGGGGACGCCGATGGAAAGCAACCTGCCGCCCGTGGTGGTGGATGTGGATCATGTTTCCATGCGCTTCAACCTGGCGCAGGAAAAGACCGAAAGCCTGAAAGAGTATCTGCTCAAGATGGTGCGCGGTCAGCTGATGTTCAATGAATTCTATGCCCTGAAGGATGTGTCCTTCCAGGTGCGCAAAGGGGAGGCCGTGGCCCTCATCGGGCGCAACGGCTCCGGCAAGAGCACCATGCTCAAGGTGGTGGCGGGGGTCATGTACCCCTCCCAGGGCGGCTGCACCGTCCACGGCAGCATCGCCCCCATGATCGAGCTGGGCGCCGGCTTCGACATGGACCTGACCGCCCGGGAGAACATCTACCTCAACGGCGCTGTGCTGGGCCATGACCGGGCCTACATGGACGAACACTTCAAAAACATCGTGGATTTCGCCGAATTGTGGGATTTCATCGATGTGCCGGTGAAAAACTTCTCCTCCGGCATGGTGACCCGTCTGGGCTTCGCCATTGCCACCGAGGTCACCGCCGACCTTTTGGTGGTGGATGAGGTGCTGGCCGTGGGGGACTTCATGTTCCAGCACAAGTGTCTCATGCGCCTCAACGAGATGCTGCAAAAGGGCACTACCCTGCTGTTCGTGAGCCACAGCTCCGAGCAGGTGCGGATGCTGTGCCAGCGGGCCATCTGGCTGGACCACGGGGTGGTCCGGGGGGATGGTCCCGCCGACGAAGTCTGTGCCCGGTACGAGCAAGCCATGCAGAACGGTGAAGCCTGAACCATCCCAAGCCGCCCGACGGGCGGCTTTTTGCGTTGGAACGCCCTTGCAAATGCCGGAGGGCCGTGGTACAGTAGGTAGCAAATGCCGGAAGTCAACACCTGCCCGGTGCAGTTCCGGGGAAAGGAGCCTTATGGAGGAAGTCAGAAAAAAGATCAAGAACCTGCTGCAGTTCGTTTTCAGCCGGCTGGTGGTCACCATGCTGCTGTTGCTGCTGCAGGTCGTGTGGATGTTTGTCCTGTTCAATGAGCTCACCGCCTATGCCAGCTGGATCAACTTCCTTTGCCTGGCCATCAGTATTGTCATGTGTGCGGCCCTGATCCGCAAGGACTCCACCGTGCCGGAGTTCAAGATCAGCTGGATGGCCCTGTTCATGCTCATGCCGGTGCAGGGCGGGCTTTTGTACCTCATGTGGGGCGACCACCGCCCCGCCTACCGCCTGCGCCGCAAACTGGAAAAGGCAAACAAGCGCATCAGCCCCCTGCGCACCGATGCTCCCGGCCCCTACGCCGCCCTGGACGCCGTGGACCCCCGGGCGGGGCGCACCGCCGATTATCTGCGCAAGCAGGGCGGATTTCCCCTGTACGGGGACACGGATGTGACCTACTACTCCTCCGGGGAAACCATGTTCCCCGCCATGCTGGCGGCCATGGAAAGCGCCGAACAGTATATATTCGTGGAGTTTTTCATCATCGCCCAGGGCCAGATGTGGGATGCGGTGCATGAGGTGCTCAAGCGCAAGGCCGCCCAGGGGGTGGATGTGCGCCTGATCTATGACGACGCCGGCAGCGTGACCCGCCTTCCGGTGGGCTACTGGCGCAAGCTGGAAGCCGAAGGCATCCGGGCTCTGCCCTTCAACCCCTTCGTGCCTATGGTCAACCTGGTCATGAACAACCGGGACCACCGCAAGATCCTGGTGGTGGACGGCAAGGTGGCCTTTACCGGAGGCATCAACCTGGCGGACGAGTACATCAACCGCATCCGGCGGTTCGGCCACTGGCGGGACGCCGGGGTGCGGCTGTGCGGACCGGCGGCCTGGAGCTTTGCCACCATGTTCCTGGAATTCTGGACCGCCAACCGCCCCCAGAGCGATGGGCGGGCGGTGCCCCATCCC
>CAUEKL010000182.1 GCA_959018215.1 uncultured Gemmiger sp. | reverse complement strand
CGTCGGGAGAGAGATGGTTCTCATACCCGAAGAGTTTGTAGGTAACACTGTAGTTGCCCGGATCAACAAAAATAAAAATGTCATCACCACGGGTCGAGGCCTTGACCAGGCCCTTGGCGTCACCGGACTGGAAACGCGGGCAATCGGAGGGGATGATAAAGGTATCCACATCCATACCGACCTCGCGGGCCCAGCGCACCAGGTGGCCATCCACCAGGTTGGCCAGTTCCTCGGCACCGGGGCAGGCCAGAAGCCCCAGATCGGCAATTGCGTCCTCTTTCGCAAAAAAGTCACGGGGGCCAAGATTCATGTCAGCCATACGTTGCTCCTTCACTGATCTTTATACTTTATTTGTGCGCACAAAGGCGCATCATGACTCATCTTTATTTTATCACATGGGAACGGCAAAAGCACCTGTCAACCGCGCTTTTTTTGTACAATCTTTCATTTTCCGCACCTTGCACATCCCCTTTCGGGAGCCGCCTGAAAATTTCTGGTGCTTTTTACAAAAATTTTGCAAATCCGACGGTTTTCCCCTTGTTGTGCTGTCCCATAGACTCCCCCTCCCCTGCTGTCTCCTTGACAGTGCGTGGTCGGTGTGTTAGACTTTTCGTATCAGGTCTATTGGTTTAGACCAAGTATCAATCCGCTTCTCCCCCTTCATAAAAATCATAAGGAGCGATGAAAACGAAACCTTCACGCACCTCCCTGCTGGACGCCTGGCGATGCCGCCGCACCGTCCGGCGATGGCATAAAAAAGAGAAGCGCAGCGCAGCCCATCATCAGTTTCTCTCCCGGGCGCAGGCAGTTCCCTACTGGCATGAAACCGGGGAGTTTTTATACGCCATTGGTTTTCTGGTGGAATATACCCTCATCCGGCTGATACGGTCGGTGGGATGGTTTATGATCCTGCTGCTGCGCGGATTTGTCTCCCTGCTGGAAGCCCTGATCCGTCCCCTTATCCCGCCCGATACCGGGCAGGCGTTGGCCTTCTCCCCCGGTCTTTTGCTGCGCAGCGCCCTGCTGGCCGCCGCGGCGGGTCTGCTGGGCTGGACGGTATACACCGGGTTGGACCGCAGCTACGTGCTGCAGGTACAGGTCAACGGCCAGACCGTAGGCTATGTGGAGAATGAGCAGGTTTTCGATGATGCCCGCGCCGCTGTATACGAACGTGTGGAAACAGCCCAGCGGGTGCTCAGCGATGCCGGGCAGTCCTCCGCCGAGACCGGTTTTGAGATCTGGCCCACCTACACCCTGACCACCGACTACGACCAGACCATGGGACAGAGTGAGCTGGTCGATGCCCTGCTGCTGGCATCCGGCGGCGAATTGCAGGACGCTACCGCCGTATATCTGGACGGTGCTCTGCAGTATGTGACCACCGAGGGAGATCATCTGCGCAGCTTTCTGGAAAGCTGCCTGCTGCCTTACAAGCAGGTGGATAATCCCAACCAGCGGGTGGCTTTTGTACATGATGTCCAGCTTGTGGACGGCCTTTTCTTCTCCGATTCGGTGCAGTCCTACGCCGATGTGCTGGGGCAGCTGCGCGCCGACCCGGAGCTGCTGAAGGTCCGGTCCATCGAACGGCAGACCTACCAGGAGGAAATCCCCTATCCTGTTTATACCCAGGAATCCGCCGCTTATGAATACGGCGAGACGGTGGTTCTCCAGACCGGGCAGAACGGCCTGCGGGAGATCACCCAGGATGTAACCACGGTGGATGGTGTACAGACCGACGTACAGACGGTACAGGTCCAGATCCTGAGCGACCCGGTGGCGGAAGAACGGGTCACCGGTACCCAGCTGAAGGACTACATGTACGGCAGCATCAACGGCTACGACTTCGTCTGGCCCGCTCCCGGATACCGGCACATCAGCCAGTGGATGGTGGGCAGCCACACCGGCATTGACATTGCCGGGCCCAGCGGCACTCCCATTCTGGCAGCCGCCTCCGGTACCGTGGTCCAGACCTACACCTGGAACGGTATTGTGACCCGGGGCGACTGGAACAGCTACGGCAACTATGTGGTGATTGAACACGACGGCGGATATACCACCCGGTACGGGCATCTGCTGCAGTATATTGTCAGCGAAGGCGACCATGTGGAAGCCGGGCAGGTCATCGGATACATGGGTTCCACCGGCAACTCCACCGGCAGCCATCTGCATTTTGAGATGTACGGACCGCAGGGCCGGTTCAGCGCCCACCAGGTCTTCCCCGATATTCCCACCTGGAACAAATAAAACAACAACAGTATGGAAAAGCTCCGGCACCTCATTGCCGGAGCTTTTCTGCTGCCAACAAAAAACCCGCCTCCGATTTTCATCGGAGGCGGGTTTTTATTCAGTCAACGCTGAAACGGTCCGATCAGACCAGTTCCAGAATCGCCATCTCGGCGGCGTCGCCGCGGCGCATACCGGTGCGGATGATGCGGGTGTAGCCGCCGTTGCGGTCGGCATACTTGGGACCATACACATCGATGACCTTCTTGGCAACATCTTCCTTGGTGATGTAGCTGAAGATCTGGCGCTTGTCGTGCAGATCGCCGGCCTTGCTCAGGGTGACCATCTTCTCGGCCATGGAGCGAACCTCCTTAGCGCGGGTGACGGTGGTCTCGATCTTGCCGTTCTCGAACAGATAAGTGACCATAGCGCGCAGCATCGCCTTGCGGCTGTCGGTGGCGCGGCCAAGCTTTCTAGTACCGGGCATTCTGTTTCACTCCTTTATCAGTTGTCGTCGTCTTTGGTGAGCATGAAGCCCAGGCTGTCCAGTTTCGCCATGACTTCTTCCAGGCTCTTGCGGCCAAGGTTCCGGACCTTCATCATGTCGTCCTCACTCTTGCTGATGAGGTCGCCCACGGTGTTGATGCCGGCACGCTTGAGGCAGTTGAAGGAACGGACGCTCAGGTCCAGCTCTTCAATGGTCATCTCCAGCGCTTTTTCCTTGCCCTTCTCATCGTTCTCGACCATGATTTCGGTCTCGGCGGCTTCATCACACAGGTTGACGAACAGATTCAGGTGTTCGGTCAGCACACGGGCAGCCAGGCTCATGGCCTCCTGCGCGTTGGTGGTGCCATCGGTCCAGACCTCGATGGTCAGTTTATCAAAGTCGGTGATCTGGCCCACACGGGTGTTTTCCACCGTGTAGTTGCACTTGAGCACCGGAGTATAGATGCTGTCCACAGGCAGGGTGGTGACATCGTTCTTCTCGATGAGCGCCAGCTTGTTGCGCTCGGCGGGAACGTAGCCACGGCCCTTGTCAAAGGTCAGCTCCATGACGAGCTTGGCTCCTTCGCCCAGGGTGGCAATGTGCCATTCGGGGTTGAGGATCTCCAGGTCGTCGCCCTGCTTGATGCTGCCGGCAGTGACTTCGCACGGACCGGCGGCTTCCACGCGGACGGTCTTGGGGCCGTCGCCATAGATCTTGGCGGCAACACCCTTGAGGTTCAAAACGATCTCGGTCACGTCCTCGCGCACGCCCTCGATGGTCGAGAATTCATGCACGACGCCGTCGATCTTCACACTGGTGACCGCCACGCCGGGCAAGCTGGAGAGCAGCACGCGACGCAGGCTGTTGCCCAGCGTGGTGCCGAAGCCGCGCTCCAGAGGTTCCACCACGAACTTGCCGTAACGGCCGTCGGGGGAAAGGTTGGCCATCTCGATCTTGGGGCGTTCAATCTCCATCATAAAAACCCTCCTTGATCAGCCGGCCCGCCGGAAAAAAGCGGAGCCGGTTTTGGTGAAAAAACGGTATGGCAGAGGATTACTTGGAGTACAACTCGACGATCAGGTGTTCCTGGACCTCGTAATCGATGTCGCTGCGTTCGGGCAGCTTGGTGACGACGCCCTTCAGGGAACCGGTCTCGCGGCTCAGCCAGGAAGGCAGAGCGACAACGGGAGCATCGGCGCCGGTCAGCTTGGAGAACTTTTCGATCTTGCGGCTGGACTCGCACACTTCGACCACATCACCGGCCTTGACCTGGTAAGAAGGAATGTTGACCTTCTTGCCATTGACGGTGAAGTGAGCGTGGCTGACCAGCTGGCGGGCATCACGGCGGGTGGAAGCAAAGCCCAGACGGAACACGACGTTGTCGAGACGGCATTCCAGCATCTGGAGCAGGTTCTCACCGGTCTGGCCCTGGCGGCGTTCCGCTTCGTTGAAGTAGTTGGCGAACTGCTTCTCCAGGACGCCGTAGATGAACTTCAGCTTCTGCTTTTCCTTCAGCTGAGTGGCGTACTCAGACTGCTTCTTGCGGAAGTTGCCGGTAGAGTTGCGGGTGGTATTCTTCTTGGCATAGCCCATGACGGCAGGAGAAATGCCGAGAGCTTTGCAACGCTTGGCGATGGGCTGCGTATTCTTAGCCATAATTCAGTATCCTCCTTCCATCAGACGCGGCGGCGCTTGGGCGGGCGGCAGCCGTTGTGCGGGATCGGGGTCACGTCACGGATCATGGTGACCTCCAGGCCAGTGGCCTGCAGAGCGCGGATGGCGCTCTCACGGCCGGAGCCCGGGCCCTTGACGTAGACCTCAACGGTCTTCATGCCATGCTCCATCGCGGCCTTGGCGGCCACTTCGGCAGCGCTCTGGGCGGCGTAAGGAGTGCTCTTGCGGGAACCACGGAAGTTCAGGGTACCCGTGCTGCACCAAGAAATGGTGTTGCCCTGCGTGTCGGTGATGGTGACGATGGTGTTGTTAAACGTGCTCTGGATATGAGCAGCACCGGCGCTGACGTTTTTACGCTCTTTGCGCTTGGTGCGGGTCTTAGCAGTTGCTTTCGTAGCAGCCATTTACAGTTCCTCCTTACTTCTTCTTGTTCGCGACGGTGCGCTTCGGACCTTTGCGGGTACGCGCATTGGTCTTGGTGCGCTGGCCGCGCACAGGCAGGCCCTTGCGATGGCGGATGCCACGGTAGCACTGGATTTCAGTCAGACGCTTGATGTCCAGCGCAACGTTGCGGCGAAGATCGCCTTCCACGATG
>CAUEKL010000181.1 GCA_959018215.1 uncultured Gemmiger sp. | reverse complement strand
GGCCTGTTTTGTGAAAAGACGCACCATCAGTTTTCAGTACATCGCCCCGGTGACTCTTTCCCTGTTTTTCCTGTCTCTGCTGGCCCTGATTCTGGGCAGGGTGACCGACGGCTGGACCACGAGCCACCTGTTCAGTGTATACCGCTCTTCCATGGCCGATCCCCTGTTTTATGTGCGGCTGTTCTGCCATGTGCTGGGGCATGCCAACTGGTCCCACTTCCTCAATAACATGCTGCTGTTGCTGGTGGTGGGCCCGCCGCTGGAAGAAAAATACGGCAGCCGCACCCTGCTGTTGGGTGTTGCCTTCACAGCCCTTGTGTCCGGCATCCTGCAGTGAGTGCTGTTCCCCGGCACGGCGCTGCTGGGGGCTTCCGGCGTGGTGTTCATGCTCATCATGCTTTCCAGCCTGGCGGGCACCCGGGGCGGGTCCATCCCCCTGACCTTGCTGCTGGTGGCCGGGCTGTACCTGGGCCAGCAGGTGTACGACATCCTGTTTGTGCAGGACAACGTGGCCAACTTCATGCATATTGTAGGCGGCGTGTGCGGAACGGTCTTCGGGTTTCTTGTGCGACGGCGGTGACAGTCGTTTTTCCTTTTTTCTTTTCTTCAAATGCCAAAAGACGGCGCACAGGTTTGCCTGTGCGCCGCCTTTTGTTTTGCGGGGCTTATGAATGTTTTCGGCACCATGCCAGAATATCCTGCCAGTACTGTGCCCGGTTCACCTCGTTGAGGACCTCGTGGCGGGCACGGGGGTACAGTTTCAGTTCCAGCTTTTCGTGGCCGGTCTTGCGGTACAGCTCGCACACTTTGCGTACCCCTGTCCCGAACTCCCCTACCGGGTCATCGGCGCCGGAGACAAACAGAAGCGGCAGCTCCCGCGGCGTCCGGGCAATCTTGTCCGGCCGCTGAATGGTTTTGATCAGGCGGGTAATGGTGTAATAACCGCTGATGGTGAAAGGGAATGTGCACCTGGGTTCCGCAAAATAGCGGCGCACGCTTTCGGCATCCGAGGTCAGCCAGCTGTTTTCCGGGATGGTACCGTCCATATTGAACCGATGAAAAGACCCGGAGAAAAACAGTTCATCGGCCAGTTTGCTGCGGCAGTTCCACCCCCGCAGCGCAGCCAGGACCCGGCACACCGCCAGAAAAATATCCGCCAGCACCTCCGCCTTGTATCCGGTACCGCAGATAATGGCACCGGACAGTCCGCCGCCATATTCCATCAGATACCGCCGCAGGATGAAAGACCCCATGCTGTGTCCCAACAGGAAATACGGCACTCCCGGATATTCCTGCTGCATCATCCGGCGCAGGGAATGGACATCCTCGACCAGGATTGCGGAACCGTCCCCTTCGGTGAAGTATCCCCAATCCTGTTGGGACGAAACCGACGCCCCGTGGCCCAGATGGTCATGGCCGACCACCGCAATTCCCTGCCCGGCCATCCAGGCGGCAAAGGAATCGTACCGGTCGATGAATTCCTGCATGCCGTGGGCGACCTGCAAAATCGCCGCAGGGCTCCGGCCCACCGGCAGCCAGCACAGGGCGTGGATGGTGGTTTTTCCGTCGGCAGACGGGTAGGTTTTTTCAAGTTTCTGTGCCATGGCGTCCTCCCTGTTTGACACTGTGTGCAATCTACTGTTAGCATACCCCGCCGAAGCCTTTCCGTCAACCGGCCGGGGCCCCTGCCGGATCATTTTTACAAAAAAGGCGGGAGTCTCCTGCCGTTCCGGAGACTCCCGCCTGGGTGTTCAGTTGTCCGGGCCGAGGATCATTCCACGCGCAGAATATCCTGACCGGCCTTGACGGTACCGCTGGCCAGCGGCTTGACGGCCTTGTAATCGTCGGTGTTGCAGACGATCATGGGGGTGGTGCACAGATACCCCTTGGCCTTGATGGCGTCCATATCAAAACTGATGAGCAGGTCGCCCTTCTTGACCTTCTGGCCCACCTTGACATGGGGAGTAAAGTGCTCGCCGCCCAGCTTGACGGTGTCGATGCCGATGTGCAGCAGCAGTTCGGCGCCGGTTTCGGTCACCAGGCCGATGGCATGATGGGTGTCGAAGAGGTTGTCCACGGTGGCATCCGCCGGGGCATAGAGCTTGCCCTCGGAGGGTTCGACGGCAATGCCTTCGCCCAGAGCGCAGGAGGCAAAGGCCTCATCCTTCACCTCTTCCATAGGCAGCACTTCACCGTTCATGTGGGCGCCCAGGGTCTCCGCCTTGCCGGCAGGGGCCGGTGCCTGGGGCGCCGGCTGAGGTGCCGCAGGGGCTTCCACAGTCAGAGGCTGGTCAGCTTCGGGGCTTTCCATATATTCCACCAGGTTGGACTTGATCACCGACACCTGGGGTCCGTAAATGACCTGGATGCCGTTGCCCTTGTGCACAATGCCGGAAGCACCGCTCTGACGCAGCAGCGGGTCCTGCACCTTGGCCGCATCCACCACGGTGACGCGCAGGCGGGTGGCGCAGCAGTCCACGTCGGAGACGTTGGCTTTGCCGCCCAGACCGTTCAGGATCAGCGCCGAGACGGTATCGCCGCCCTTGCGGGGTGCGCCGTCCGGGCCCACACCGGTCTTTTCCTTGAAGTCGCTGCGGGTGTACAGCTTGGGCTCTTCGTTGTCATCCTCACGGCCGGGGGTCTTGAGGTCCATCTTGCGGATCATGAAGGTGAAGGTGAAGTAGTACAAAACGAAGTAGAACACGCCCACGATGGGGATCCAGATCCAGTGGGTCTTGTCATTGCCCTGCAGGATGCCGAACAGGGTCAGGTCGATCAGACCACCGGAGAAGGTCATGCCCACGCCCACGTTCAGGATATGCATGAGCATGTAGGAAAGACCCGCATACACACAGTGGACGGCGTACATGACGGGGGCCACAAAGAGGAAGGTGAATTCCAGAGGTTCGGTGATACCGGTGAGCATGGAGGTCAGGGCTGCGGACAGCAGCAGGCCGGCCACCACCTTGCGCTTTTCCGGGCGGGCGGTGCGGTACATGGCCAGCGCGGCGCCGGGCAGGCCGAAGATCATCAGGGGGAACTTACCGGCCATAAAGCGGGTGGCTTCCACCGAGAAGACGGTGGTGGACTTGGAGGCCAGCTCCGCAAAGAAGATATTCTGGGCGCCCTGAACGGTCACGCCGTCGATGACAGCGGTGCCGCCCACGGCCGTCTGCCAGAAGGGCATATAGAACACATGATGCAGACCGAAGGGGATCAGGGCACGTTCAATGAGACCATAGATCCAGGTGCCCACATAGCCGGAGCTGATGACCAGATTGCCCAGCAGGGTGATGCCGTGCTGCACCACCGGCCAGGCATAGAACATGACGATACCGACGATCAGGTACACAGCAGTACAGATGATGGGCACAAAGCGGGTGCCGCCGAAGAAGGACAGCACCTGGGGCAGCTGGATGCGGTAGAAGCGGTTGTGCAGCGCCGCCACGCCCAGGCCGACGATGATGCCGCCGAACACGCCCATCTGCAGGGTGGTGATGCCCAGCACCGAAGCGGTGGAGTTGGCCTCCATGGCCTCCACACCGCCGTTGGCGTTGATCATGGCGCTGATGGCGGTGTTCATGACCAGGTAGGCAATGGCGCCGGACAGAGCGGCGACTTCCTTCTCCTTCTTGGCCATGCCGATGGCAACGCCCATAGCGAACAGGAGCGCCAGGTTGTTGAACACCGCACTGCCGCACTGGTTCATGATGTCCAGGATGGTGTAAACGACGGTGCCGGGGTGGATCACACCGGACAGGCCGTAGGCCGCCAGCATGGTCTCGTTGGTGAACGAACTGCCGATACCCAGCAGCAGACCGGCCACCGGCAGCAGGGCGATGGGCAGCATGAACGAACGGCCGACACGCTGCAGAACGCCAAAGATCTTGTCTTTCATCAGGGTTCCTCCTTACCTTAAGACAGGGTTGAATTACGGACACTGTATAAAAAAAGACCCATACAAACCGAACAGAACTCCCCCGCTCAGTTTATACAGGTCTAGCCCGCCTGAAACAGAGAAGCGGTAACTACCCCGCGCCGCCGAAAATTCGGACGGCCCGATATAGAATTGTTTACTGCACCGGTTCCCGGGTATCCCCGGCGATGCGCTTGAGGTGAATGGTCAGATAGATCAGTTCTTCTTCCGAAAGCTTCTTGTGCCAGGTTTTCTCCACGTACTCCCCCACACAGCAGGCACATTTGTAATGCTGCTTGCAGTTGCGGGCAATGAGGGCGCGGAACATCCGGTCGCTTTCATCGTCACTGTCCGGCATGAGCTTGTCCTGGAACAGGCGCTGGGCAAAATACCGCAGATGCACCACAAAACGGCTGAATTCCAGGGATTCCCGGTCAAAGGGCGGCCGGTCGGAATAAAAATATTCCACCACTTCCACCGCACCGTCGATAAACCGGGTGATGTCGTACATCTCGCTCATGTCAGTGTTGAGCTCGGCGTTGACGATGTGCAGCGCAATGAACGCGGCTTCGTCGGGGTTCAGCTCCACACCGCAGCGCTCCCGGACCAGGGCCAGGCACCGCTTGCCCAGCTGGTATTCGGTGGGATAGTAGCACAGGATGCTGCCCGCCAGAGGATTTTTGAATTCGATTCCCTGCTCCTTGCGCTGGATGGCAAAACTGATATGGTCCGCCAGGGTGATGAGCAGGGATTCGTTCAGGGGCTGGGTGATGGTGGATCTGATTTCGGCCAGCATCTCTTCGGTCAGGCGCAGATGTTCCAGCGGAATCTGCTCTACCAGTTCTCGCAGACGTCGCTGTTCCTGTTTACCCTCCATGCGGTAGGTCTTTTCCACCTGCCCGGGGTCCACGAACTGCCCCACCTTGCGGCCGAAGCCCAGTCCGCGCCCGGTCACGATCATCTCGGCGCCTTTTTCATCGATCACGCACAGGATATTGTTGTTGATGACTTTTTTGATGCGCAACCTGCCGCCCCGTTTCTCACTTTCCGCCACAAAAAAAGAAAC
>CAUEKL010000180.1 GCA_959018215.1 uncultured Gemmiger sp. | reverse complement strand
TGCAGCGGCGGCAGAACTGGGTGCCCAGCGCGTCGCGCACCTTCTGGCAGGCGGCCTGTTCCTCCTCGGTAAGAGGGGCGGTGTTGGCGGCACCTTCCAGGTTGGCGGTGAGCTCCGCCGGGTCGGCCATGCCCGGGATGGCCACGGTCACGTCGGGGTTGGACAGCACATACCGCATGGCCAGGCGGCCGTCCTCAATGGCACCGCCGGCCAGCGGCTTCATGGCAATGAAGCCCTTGCCCTTGGCGGCGCATTTGGCGATGAGCTCGGCCCCCTGCTGTTCCACGATATTATAAGGGAACATGATGGTCTCGATCTCGTCCACTTCCAAAGCGCGCTCAAAGACAGCGGCCAGATGGGCGGTCAGGCCGATGTGCCCCACCTTGCCCTCCTTCTTGGCTTCCAGCAGGGCTTCCAGAGAGCCGCCGGGGGCCAGGATCTTTTCCAGGTTTTCCAGGCTGGGGTTGTGGAACTGATACAGTTCGATGTGGTCGGTGCGCAGGTTCTTCAGACTTTCGGCCAGTTCGGAACGCATCTCCTCCGCCGTGAGGGCCCGGCACTTGGTGGCCAGCACGAAGGAATCCCGCAGGCCCAGCTCCTCCAGGGACTGGCCGATCCAGCTTTCGCTGACGGTGTAGGCACGGGCGGTGTCGATGTAATTGATGCCTGCTTCATGCACGGCCTTGAGCAGGGCGCGGGTGCCCGGCTGGTCGATGCGCTGGATGGGAATCCCGCCGAATCCCAGGCGGGAGATGGTCAGGCCGGTTTGGCCAAGAGGTACATACTGCATAGCTCACTGCCTCCGAATCATAGGAAAATAGGGTACTTTCCTTGCTATTATACCAGTTTTGCCGATTGTTGTCAGCCTTTTTTGTTGACATCGGCTTTTGGGTGCGCTAGGATAAATCAAAAGACTTTTGTGGCAAAACGCCAGGGGGGTATCTGGGATGACCTATGGATTTATCGGATGCGGCAATATGGGCGGCGCTGTGGCGCGGGCCGTGTGCCGTGCCACCGACCCGCAGAATGTGGTGCTGGCCAACCGCACCCCGGCCAAGGCGGAGGCTCTGGCCGCAGAGCTGAGCTGCCGCACGGCGGACAACGCCGGCGCCGCCGGGTGTGACTTTGTGTTTCTGGCCGTCAAGCCCCAGATGATGCCCGGCGTGCTGGGCGACCTGGTGCCGGTGCTGGATGCCCGGCGCCAGAAGGGCGAGCGGTTCATTCTGGTAACCATGGCCGCAGGGCTGCCCATGCAGCGCATTCTGGAGCTGGCCGGCGGACAGGGCCCCATCATCCGGATGATGCCCAACACCCCGGTGGCCCTGGGTGCGGGCATGATCCAGTATTGCAGCGAGCATGTGACCGAGGCGGAGCTGACCCAATGGCTGAAAGTCATGGCCCCCGCCGGGCGGCTGGACGAGGTGCCGGAATCCCTCATCGACGCGGCCAGCTGCGTGTCCGGCTGCGGCCCGGCCTGGGTGTACCAGTTCATCGAAGCTCTGGCCGACGGCGGTGTGGCTGCCGGTCTGCCCCGGGCCAAGGCCCAGGAATACGCCGCCCAGATGGTGCTGGGCAGCGCCCGCATGGTGCTGGAAAGCGGGCTGCATCCCGGCGCCCTGAAGGATGCCGTGTGCAGCCCGGGCGGGTCCACCATCCAGGGTGTTCGCCTGCTGGAGGAGCGGGCCTTCCGGGGCGCCGTGACCGACGCGGTGCTGGCCGCCTACGACAAAACCAAAGAAATGGCCAAAGGCTGACGGCCGTGAAAGAGGACTGACATGCGTATCGTAATCAAGATCGGCACCAGCACCCTGGCTTATGCGGGGGGACGGCTGAACATCCGCCACACCGAGGAACTGGTCAAGACCTTCAGCGACCTGAAAAACGCCGGGCACGAGATCATTCTGGTGTCCTCCGGTGCCATCGGCATGGGGGCGGGCAAACTGCAGATCGACCGCCCCACCGACATGGCCACCAAGCAGGCAGCCGCCTCGGTGGGTCAGTGTGAACTGATGTACACCTACGACCGGCTGTTTACCGAGTACAACCACACGGTGGCCCAGATTCTGGTCACCCGGGAGGACTTCAACAGCCCCACCCGGCTGATGAACCTGGAAAACACCCTCTACCGCCTGCTCCAGCTGGGCGCCATCCCCATCATCAACGAAAACGACAGCGTGGCCACCGAGGAGATCTCGGTGGGCGACAACGACACCATGGGCGCCCTGGTGGCCAAGTACATGCGGGCAGACCTGCTGGTGCTGCTCAGCGACATCGACGGGCTGTACACCGCCGACCCCCACACCCACCCGGAGGCAGAGCTCATCAGCAACGTGCCGGAGATCACCCCCCAGGTGGAAGCCCTGGCTGGGGGTGCCGGCAGCAAGCTGGGCACTGGCGGCATGGCCACCAAGATCATAGCGGCCAAGCTGGCCACCTCTGCAGGGGTGGATATGGTGATCGCCAACGGTGCCAACGCCCTGGTTCTGTATGATATCGTGGCAGGCCGTCCGGTGGGCACCCGCTTTGCGGGACGCGCCCGCCGCTGACCGTCCGAAAAGGAGGAATGACCCATGACCACCCATGAAATTCTGCTCAATGCCCAATCTGCCCGCCTGCCTCTGGCCATGGCGGACAGCGACACCAAAGACGCCGCTCTGGAAGCCATGGCGGTGGCCCTGGTGGCCGCCCAGGAGGAAATCCTGGAAGCCAACCGCCGGGACCTGGACGCCGCCCGGGGTCGGGTAAGCGAAGTGATGCTGGACCGTCTGGCCCTGACCCCCACCCGCCTGGCCGACATGGCCAAGGGCATGCGGGAGGTGGCCGCCCTGCCCGACCCGGTGGGCGCGGTGCTGCGCAAGATCGTGCGGCCCAACGGCATCCTGATCGAGAAGACCGCGGTGCCCATGGGCGTTATTGCCATCATCTATGAGAGCCGCCCCAATGTCACCTCCGACGCCGCCGCCCTGGCCATCAAGGCGGGCAGTGCCTGCGTGCTGCGCTGCGGCAAGGATGCCTGGGCCTCCTGCCATGCCATTGTGGAAGCTCTGCGGCAGGGGCTTTCCAAGGCGGGTTTGCCCGAAACGGCGGTGAGCCTCATTGAGGACACCACCCACGCTTCGGCCAACGAGCTGATGACCGCCGACGGCCTGGTGGACCTGCTGATTCCCCGGGGCGGCGCCGGGCTCATCCGGGCCTGTGTGGAAAACGCCACCGTGCCCTGCATCCAGACCGGTACCGGCATCTGCCACATCTATGTGGACAAAGCCGCCGACCAGGAGATGGCTCTGAACATCATCGAGAACGCCAAGACCAGCCGCCCCAGCGTCTGCAACGCGGCGGAGGTCTGCCTGGTGCATCAGGATATTGCCGCCGAGTTCCTGCCCAAGCTGCAGAAGCGGCTGTGCACCGACCGGGCCGCCGCCGGACTGACTCCGGTGGAACTGCACCTGGATTCCCGGGCTGCCGCGGTGATTGACGGGGTTCCCGCCGGGCCGAAGGACTTCGACACCGAATACCTGGACTACAAGATGGCCGTGGGTGTGGTGGACAGCCTGCAGGCGGCCATCGACCACATCGGCGCCCATTCCACCCACCACAGTGACGCCATTGTTACCGCCGACACCGAGGCGGCCGCCCGCTTCACCACCTGTGTGGACAGCGCCGCCGTGTATGTGAACGCCTCCACCCGGTTCACCGACGGCGGAGAGTTCGGCCTGGGCTGCGAGATGGGCATTTCCACCCAGAAGCTCCACGCCCGGGGGCCCATGGGCCTGGCAGAACTGTGCACTTACAAGTACATCGTGCACGGCAACGGCCAGATCCGGGGCGGTTCCTCCGCCAAGCTGGTGCAGGGGTGCTGAGTCTTCTTTTTCCCCTTCCCCGCTGATTCTTTCAAAATGCAAAAGCGCACCCCGGCCAACATCCGGCGGCGCGCTTTTTGGGATATAGGGGATATAAGGGCAAGATTTCCACAGTTTTACGATGCCTTTGTGCAAAAGAAAACCACCCGGACCAAATGGTCCGGGTGGTTTTTATGGTTTATGGGAGCCTTACAGGCTATCAGCCCAGGTTCATATCCACGTTGGCGTTGATGCCGTTGACCTTGCCGGTGCTGGTGTACTGCCAGATGTTGTAGCTGTAGGCAAAGTCCAGCGAATCCCGGTACTGGGCGATCCAGATGCGGTACTTGCTGATGTTGGCAAAGTTCAGGGAGTTGTAGAACCAGCTGGCGTAGGAGTAGACACCCGCGCTGTAACCGGCGTTGCGGATGGTCTCACAGAAGGCCACGGCGCAGGCGGTGCGCTGGGCAGCGCTGATGCTGTCGGCACGGCCGGTATCGCCGGCCACCTTCTCGGTGTCGTAGTAGACGCCGCAGGGCAGGCCGTATCCCTGCACCAGGCTCAGCACCATGCTGGCTTCCTCCACGGCTTCGGCCTCATCCACGGCCTGGCTGTAGAAGTAGACGCCGACCTTGATGCCGGCCGCCGTAGCGCCCTGGATGTTGCGGCGGAAGGTGGAGTCTTCCACCAGGGCACCGCTGCCGTAGCCGCGGTAGCCCACACGGATGATGGCAAAGGTGATGCCGTCGGCCTTGACGGCGTTCCAGTCGATGGTGCCCTGGAACTTGGATACGTCGATGCCGCGTTCTTTCTGCCCCAGCACACCGGAAGCACTGAAGGTGTACACATTGCCGTTGATGACCTGGGTGCCGGTGACCGGCTGATGGGTGGACGGGTCGTAATAGTATTCCTTGCCGTCAATGTTCTGCCAGCCGGTATACTCATAAAGCGTCTCGGTCTTGGCTTCCACCGCAAAGCCGTAGTCCTTCAGCTTGCCGGCCTCGATCTGATCGGGCCAGTTGGCATCTGCCGGAGCTTTGGAAGGTGCAGGCGTCTGGGTCGGCTTGGCGGTGGGCGCTACCGTAGGAGTGGGGGTAGGCGTCGGAGTCGGCGTCGGCGTCGGCGTCAGGGTGGGCGTCGGTGTAGCCG
>CAUEKL010000179.1 GCA_959018215.1 uncultured Gemmiger sp. | reverse complement strand
CCCATCACCCGGCCCCGGCCACCCTGGACCCCGGCCATGTGACCGAGGCGGACTGCGAAGCCGCCGCAGCCACTGCCGCCACCGCCGCCCGCACCGCCGCCGATGCCAGCCTAAAGGCCGGGCAGGCCGCCGCCCGGTGCAAGGTCTTGCGGGAAAATCTGTACAAAAGCGCCGATGTCTTTTTGGGCAAACGGCGCAAGGTCTACACCGGCGCCCCGGCATCTGAACTGGACGCCGAGGCCCTGCGGCAGGTGCTCAGCCAGCAGGCCGCCGCCCTGGAACAGGGCCTTGCCAAGGTGCGGGCGGATTTACAGAACGCCCGCACCCGGGCGGCCCGCCGCGCCCAGCTGAACCAACAGGCCGCCACCCTGCAAACCCAGGGTCCCGCCCTGAACACAGCGTTGCAGGCCGCCCAGGGGGCCGCCGCCCAGGCCCAGGCCGAGCTGGCCGGGGCCCAAGCCCGGCGGGAGGAACTGCGCAAGGGCCTGCCCTACCCGGACAAGGCCGCCCTGGAGGCCGAACAGCAAAAGGTCACCGCCCAAAGGGATGCCCTGACCCAGACCCTGGACGCCGCCGCCCGGGAGCGCACCGAATTTGAAGCCAGACTCAGCGAGGCCCAGGGCCAGGCCGCCGCCCTGGAGAAGGAGGCGGAAGCCGCCGGCACCGCCCCCGACCCGGCCGCCGCCCAGGCGGAGCTGGAACAGGCGCAGGCCGCCCAGGCCGCCCTGCGCCGCACCCTGCAAGCCACCGCCCACCGGCTGGCCACCAACCGGGAGGCCCTCTCCGCCCTGGAAAAGGCCCTGGCCGCCGGGGAGCAAGCCCGCACCCGCAGCGCCATGCTGGACAATCTCTCCCGCACCATCAACGGAAATCTTTCCGGCAAGCCCAAGCTGCCCTTTGAGCAGTATGTGCAGGCCTTCTACTTTGACGGGGTGGTGGCCGCCGCCAACCGCCGCTTCACCCGGATGACCGGCGGGCAGTACCGCCTTTTGCGCCGCAACGACGAGGGCATCGCGGGCAAGACCGCCCTGGACCTGGATGTCTTTGACGCCTACACCGGCAAGACCCGCCCGGTGGGCAGTCTGTCCGGCGGGGAAAGCTTCCTGGCCGCCCTGAGCCTGGCTCTGGGCATCAGCGACACCATCCAGCAGAGCGCCGGGGGCGTGCAGGTGGACACCCTGTTCGTGGACGAGGGCTTCGGCACCCTGGACGCCGAGGCGCTGGAAAAAGCCATCGAGACCCTCACCGCCCTGGCGGGGTCGGACAAGCTGGTGGGCATCATCAGCCATGTGGAGGCCCTGCAGGACCGGGTGCGCCGGAAGATCCTGGTGCACAAGACCCGCCGGGGCAGCAGCGCCGAGATCCTCACCGAATAAAAGGAGCCTTTGTATGTCCTCCCATTCCCTTTTGCAAACCCAGCTGGAAGCCTGCGCCGCCGCCCGCTATCCTTTGCACATGCCCGGACACAAACGCCGGGTCCTGCCTGCCCCGGGGCTTTCCTGTGCCGCCTGGGACACCACCGAGGTGCCCGGCACCGACGACCTCCACGACGCCGACGGCATCCTGGCCGACGCCATGGCCCGGGCCGCTGCCCTGTGGGGGTCCCGGCGCTGCTGGTTCCTGGTGGGCGGCAGCACCTGCGGGCTGCTGGCGGCCATCCGGGCCGCGGCGCCCTGGGGCAGCGAGATCCTCTGTGCCCGCAACTGCCACAAATCCGTCTACCACGCTATTGAGCTGTGCGGGCTGCGCCCGGTGTGGCTCACCCCGCCGGTGGACCCGGAGTTCGGGGTGTACGGCAGCATCTCCCCCGCCACGGTGGCGGATGCCCTGGCCGCCCACCCCGGCGCCGCCTGTGTGGTGCTCACCAGCCCCACCTATGAAGGGGTGCTCAGCGACCTGGCCGCCATGGCGGACCTCTGCCACCGCCGGGGCATCCCCCTGGTGGTGGACGAAGCCCACGGCGCCCACTACCTGCCCGCCGCCGCGGAATACGGCTGGCAGGGCGGGGCGGTGGCGGCGGGGGCGGACCTGGTCATCCAGAGCGCCCACAAGACCCTGCCCAGCCTGACCCAGACCGCCCTTCTGCATCTGAACGGAACGCTTCTGGACCCCGAGGAGGTGGAGCGGCAGCTGGATGTGTTCGAGACCAGCTCCCCCTCCTACCCCCTGATGGTCAGCCTGGACGGCTGCGTCACCCAAATGACCCAGGAGGGCCCCTTCCTCTTTGCCGGGTGGCGGGAACGGCTGGACCGGTTCTCCGCCGCCGTGGCGCCCCTCCGGCATCTGCGGGTACTCTGCCACGGCATCGACACCCCGGCCGCTCACCCCGGCTTTTTTGCCCATGACAGCGGCAAAATTCTGGTGAGCGGGGCCGCCGCCGGGCTGACCGGGGCGCAACTGGCCCATATTCTGCGCAAAAGCTACGGCTTTGAGACCGAGATGGCGTGCGGGACTAACCTGCTGGCCATGACCAGCGTCTGCGACGCCGACGACGCCCTGGACCGCCTGGCCGCTGCCCTGCTGACCCTGGACGCCCGCGCTTTCCCCACCGAACCACCCACCGCCCCGGGCCTTTGCCCGCCGGGGGAGGCGGTGCTGACCATCGCCCAGGCGGTGCGCCTGCCCCGGCAGGAACTGCCTTTGCCCCAGGCGGAGGGGGCCGTGTCCGCCGAGTACGTCTGGGCCTACCCGCCGGGGGTGCCTCTGATCGCTCCGGGAGAGCGGGTCACGGCGGATTTTCTTTCCGCCTGCGCTGCCCTGGAAAACGCGGGCACGGCTCTGCACCACACCGTGGCAAAAACGCCGGGCAGCCTGGCCGTCTGCAAGCCCGCCAAGCCTTGACAACCCTGCCTGCCCCGTGTACAATAAAACCATACCAATATAAAAGGGGTGACTGTTTTATGAAGCACATCCAGACTCTGAACACCCGTGACATGGCCAAGAGCCTGCAGAACGGCGGTTGCGGCGAATGCCAGACTTCCTGCCAGAGCGCCTGCAAGACCAGCTGCGGCATTGCCAACCAGCCCTGCGAAAAGAAGTAATCTTTTTTCTGGCTTGTCTGCCGGGACATCCCCCTGCTTTGGCGCGGGGTTGTTCCGGCATTTTGTTTGCACACGCACTTTGCGTTTTTGAAAAAGAGTAAGGGGTTTCCAATGATCCATCAGTACAAATTGAACGGCTACAACATCGTGGTGGACGTGTACAGCGGCAGCGTGCACGCGGTGGACGACGTGGCCTACGACGCCATCGCCCTTGTGGACGCCGGGGTGCCCCGGGCCGAGGCCGTGGAGCAGCTGGCCGCCAAGTACGCCGACCACCCGGAAGTGACCCGGGAAGACATCCAGGACTGCTTTGCGGACATCGACGAGCTCACCGCCGCCGGGCAGCTCTTTGCCCCGGATATCTATGCGGACCACGCCTTCGACTTCAAGAACCGGTCCACGGTGGTCAAGGCTTTGTGCCTGCATGTGGCCCACACCTGCAACCTGAACTGCGAGTACTGCTTTGCAGCCCAGGGCAAGTTCCACGGCGAGGCGGGCCTCATGAGCTTTGAGACCGGCAAGCGGGCGCTGGATTTCCTCATCGAGCATTCCGGCACCCGTCACAACCTGGAAGTGGACTTTTTCGGCGGCGAACCGCTGATGAACTTCGAGGTGTGCAAGCAGCTGGTGGCCTACGCCCGCAGCATCGAGCAGGAAAAGGGCAAGAATTTCCGCTTCACCCTGACCACCAACGGCATCGGCATCACCGACGAAGTCATCGAGTGGGCCAACAAGGAATGCTACAATGTGGTTCTGTCCCTGGACGGCCGCAAGGAGGTCAACGACCGGTTCCGCAAGGACCTGGCGGGCAACGGCAGCTATGACCGCATCGTGCCCAAGTTCCAGCGCCTGGTCAAGGCCCGGGGCGGCAAGGGGTACTACATGCGGGGCACCTTCACCCACTACAACACCGACTTCACCAACGACCTGTTCCACATGGCCGACGATCTGGGCTTCTCGGAACTGTCCATGGAGCCGGTGGTGGCCAAGCCCGGCGACCCGGAAGCCCTGACCGAGGCTGACCTGCCGGTGCTGTTCGACCAGTACGAGCTGCTGGCCAAGGACATGCTCCGCCGGGAGAAGGCGGGCAAGCCCATCACCTTCTACCATTACATCCTGGACCTGGAGCACGGCCCCTGCATCTACAAGCGGATCTCCGGCTGCGGTTCCGGCACCGAGTACATGGCCGTGACCCCCTGGGGCGACCTGTATCCCTGCCACCAGTTCGTGGGCGACCCGGCCTACAAGTTGGGCGACATCTGGAACGGGGTGACCAACACCGCTTTGCGGGACGAGTTCAAGATGTGCAACGTCTACGCCCGCCCGGACTGCAAGGATTGCTGGGCCCGGCTGTACTGCGCGGGCGGCTGCGCCGCCAACGCCCTGCACGCCACCGGGGACATCCACGGTGTGTATGAGTACGGCTGCCAGGTCTTCCGCAAGCGCATCGAGTGCGCTTTGATGATCAAGGTGGCGGAGAACCTGGACCCCGAGCTGGCCAAGAACGCCGCCCCGGCCCCCGCCCAGGACGACTGCGACGGCTGCAGCAGCTGTGCGGACTGAGGTTTTCCTATTTCTGTATAGAAAAAGAGACTTTCTCGTCAGAGAGAGTCTCTTTTTTGTTGGTTCTTTTCCGGCAAGCGGGTGGTGGCCGGGTTCCGGCAGATGACATCTTTTCGGGGTGTTGTCGCTTTTTGCCGCCAAAAAGCGACGGAAAAACCGCCACCGTTTCGAGGCGGTGGACGCCGACCAGGGCTGCGGCCCTGGACCCGGGGAGTGCGGCCACCTGACGACGGCCTTCTCAGGCCCTGGGGGGCCTGAGTAAGGAATGGATTTTAATGGCGTGGCCAAAAGGCCCCAGGTAAAACGGAAAAGAGCAACTAGGTTAGGCGCAACCTTGCCGGATGCCTTCCACAAGCAACCGTTACTGGGAAATGGTATTAAATCATTTTCCTTGCTCACCGGTCCCC
>CAUEKL010000178.1 GCA_959018215.1 uncultured Gemmiger sp. | reverse complement strand
ATGATACGCTGAGAATGCCGTGAAAACGGCGCCCCGGGGTGCCGCCGCCCGGGCGGGGAAAAATCCGCCCCGGCATGGCACACGCAACACACAAAGGAGGTCTGCGCAATGAAGACAAGTGACCAAATCAAATGGCCCAAGTGGCATAACCCGCCCTTTCCCCGTCTGTCCGGCCTGGCGGACGGGCTGCTGTGCAAGGCGCGGGTCCAGTCCGGCCCGGAGGGAGAGCGCCTGTACGGGGGCCGGGTCCGGGTACAGGGGGAGCGCTTCAAGGTCTTTGAGGCGCAGGTGGAAAGACAGCTGCTGGCCGCTGCGGCTCCCCTGCAGAAGGAGGCGGGCCGCCTGGTGGGGCCGGCCCGGGAGAAAGCGGCGGCCCGCACCGACACCACCAACGCTTCCCGTCAGGCGGCCCGCATCTGCGCCGCCCGCCGTCGGCTCATCGAGCTGGACTGTGACCTGGGCGGTCTCATCCGCCAGGCCGACTGCACGGTGGAGGAGGCCCTGAGCCGGGCCAACACCTATCTGAGCCTGTACACCAAGGCCAGCAAGTTCGGCGTTCTGGAACGGGAGATCCCCCGGCTGAGCCGCAGCCGCAGCTTCCGTGAGATCGAACTCATTCCCGAAAACGACGAAAAGGAGGGCGGAGCATGAATCCTGTGCGCAAGATCAAGGAGGCCCTGGCCCGCAGGAAGCAGGACCGGATGGTGAGCCGCAGCACCGTGGACTGGCAGCATTTTTGCATCATCGACCATATCCTGTACGCCGAGCCGTCCGCTTTCACCACCACCCCGCAGTACCGCCCTTATGAGGAAAAGGACTTTCAGGACGTGGTGGAGCACAGCACCCGGCTGCTGGACGAGCTCAACCTGGGGGCCGACGGCACGGAGGTCCTGGACATGCAGCCGGAGTTCCGGGCGCTTTACCTGAAAACCCAGCTGGCGGAAAGCCGCGTGCTGCACAAATGGAACGCGCTGCACAACAAGAGCGATGTTCTTGCCCAGCTGACAAGCCGGCAGGTCAGCCGCCGGCAGCTGCAGGAACATCTGGACAAGCTGACGGCGGAGCGCACCGCGCTGGACGCCGAAGGCTGACCTGGGAAAAAAGGGGGAATCATACATGGCAAAAAAGCAGGAGGGACTGATCCTGTCCCACACACCCCTGCCGGTGGGCACGCCCCTGTGGCTGGCCGCGCTGGTGGTGGGAGTCTGTGCCGTCAGCGACGGCCTGACCATCTATCTCTTTTCGGCGGAGCTGTTCAATGAGGTGATGGCCGTTTCCATACTGATCAGTGCGGTCATGGCCTGCGGACTGGACGTGAGTCTGGCGGTGCTGGGCAAAATTCTGTCGGCGGGCCGCCCCAACAACAAGGAGGCCCTGTTCCGCCGCAAGATGGCCCTCATCGGCCTGCTCACCGCTTTCGGGATGAGCTTTCTGGCGCTGGTGCTGCTGGCTGCCGCCGTTTCCCGGCGCAACGAGACCAACATGTTCACCGACGGAACGCTGGCACGTCTGCTGGGGCCCCTGGTGACCTCGGTCATCAGCTTCTTCATCACCTTCTGCATGGACCCGGTGGCCCGGCGCCGCGCCAGCCTGGACCGCCAGATCGCCGAGACCCGGGAGGCCATCGACGGACTGGATGTGGAGACGGGCCGCCTGGAGCAGGCCCTGCAGGTTTTTGACTGTGACCGGATGGACTACCTCATGGCAAAGGCATCCCGGCTCCGGATCGAGATTCTGCAGGAGATGGCATCCCAGACCATCCATGAGGAGCTGGCAAAGCGGATCGATGACAGCGAGGCATCCAACCGGATCCTGCAGCTGAACAGCCGCCGGGCCGCCCACATCGCAGAAATGAAAGAGGAGCTCAACGAGCTTCTGGAAAAGACGGACATGGCACCCTGCCCCGAATCCCAGTCCCCGATCCGCATTGTGGAACACAAGGAACCCCAGACCCCGTCCCGGGAGTCGGTCCCCTGACCCCGGCCCAAAAGAAGGAGGTATATCCATGAAACATCCTACCAAGATCACCGCCATCCTTCCAGCGCTGCTGCTGGCCGCCGGGCTGCTCACAGGATGTTCCGCCAAGGCGGCGGAAAAAATATCCAGCACCGACCTGACGGTGGTGGCCCTGCAGGGGTCCAACATGCCGGCGGCCAGCGCCGGTTTGCTGGAACCCTACCTGGAGGAGGCGGTCAGCGCCGACAGCGGCTCTTCCTTCACCCTCATCCTGGCGGACGGGGCCCCCTTCCAGGCGGGGCACCTGAGCTGGGATACCCGCACCAGCCTGAACGGGGCCCACTGGAAGGAAGAAAAGGCCCAGCGCATCGCGGCGGCGGAAGAGCTGCTCACACAGACCGCCCAGACCCCCGAAACCGACCTGCTGGGGGCGCTGGACCTGGCAGCCCGGGCGTCAAAGGACGGCACGGCGGACAAAAAGAAGCTGGTCATTGTGCATAACGGCATCCCCGGCGCCGGCAGCCTCAGCTTTGCGGGGGCGGATCTGGCATCGCTGGACGAAGCCGCGGCGCAGTCCCTGGTTGCCCGGCTGCAGGAGCGGCAGGCCCTGCCCGACCTGACCGGACTGGAGGTCACCTGGATATATTTGGGGGAAGGCTGTGCCCCGCAGCAGACGGTCTCGCCCCAGATCCGCACCAGCCTGGAAGGGTTGTGGCAGTCTGTTCTGGAAGCCTGCGGTGCGGCCAAGGTCACCTTCAAGACGACCCTGCCCGACACGGGGGCGGTGGAAGGGGCCCCGGCTGTCACGCCGGTGGCCTGCTCCCGGGAACAGACCACTCTGCCCGACCTGCAGGAGCCGGTCTCTCTGGACCCCACCGCCATCGGCTTTGAACCGGATTCCGCCGAGCTGACCGACCCCGCCGCCACGGCGGCGTATCTGGCCCCCTACGCAGAAGCCATCCGCCGGGAGGGCGGCGCCCGTTATGTGGTGGCCGGCTCCACCGCCGACACCGCCGGTTCCACCGCCGACTCCTCCACCCGGTTCGGACTGAAGCGGGCTCAGGCGGTGTGCCGGGTCCTGACACAGGACCTGGACGTGCAGGAGGACTGCCTGGCGGCTGTGGGCATCGGCAACCTGCCCACCAGCGTCCGCTCGGAGGATGACCAGGCCAACCGCGCCGTCTGGCTGGTGGAGGCCGACACCGACCTGGGCCGGGAACTGCTGGAGGCGGGCCTGGCCGGCTGAATCGTCCCGTCCGTTTCCTCCGCCCCGCCCCGCTCCGTCGGGAGCGGGGCTTTTTTGCGCGGCCGCCTTGCAGCCGCGGGTGCGGACGGGTATAATCAGGGGTAGACAGCCAAAAACGGCAAAGGAGGGTTAGTATGCTGGTACCCCAGAGATTACAGGATGATGTATACATGCTGGACAACGGCATGGTACGGCAGTTTTTTATTGCGGGACCGGACAGGGTCCTGCTGCTGGACACCGGGTTTGCTGGCGGCGGAACGCTGGCGGCGGTGCGGCAGGTGAGCGATGCCCCCGTTCAGGTGCTGCTCACCCACGGGGACCCGGACCATGCCGGAGGCCTGGACGAGTTCGGGGAAGCCTGGCTCCACGAAAAGGACTGGCACCTGGTAGAAGCAACAACAAAACTCCATCCTTTGCGGGAGGGGGACACCTTCCTGTGCGGGAACTGGAAGCTGCAGGTCATCGAGATCCCCGGCCACACCTACGGCAGCGTGGCCTTTGCCGATTTTGAAAAGAAGGTGCTGTTTGCGGGGGATTCGGTGCAGAAGGACGGCCCCATCTACCTGTTCGGCAGCCACCGGAATGTGAATCTGTATATTGAGAGCCAGAAAAAGCTGGAGGCCATGGCGGATAAATTCCAAACGATTTATCCCTGCCACCATCCCTGCCCGGTGACCCCGGATACCATCGGCAAAAACCGCCGGGACGCCGAGGCGCTGCGGGCGGGCGCCCTGCCCGGTGAACCCACCCCGGGCATGCCCTGCCGCACCTACCACGGGCAGTGGACCGACTTCTATTGCACCGAGGCCGACCGCACCCGGGCCTGACGTTCCGCAAAAGAAAAACACCCCCGGAACCGAAAACGCCCGGCTCCGGGGGAACTTTTACAGGAGGGGGAAAGAAGCATGCAAACCCAGCGCCGCAGCCTGGGGGCCCTGCACCTGGCCGTCATGCTGTTCGGGCTTTCGGCGGTGATAGGCCGCTGGGTGAGCCTGCCCGCAGTGCTGGTGGCGGCGGGCCGGGTGGTCTGTTCCTCGGCGCTGCTGCTGGGGCTCTGCCTGGCGGGGCACACCCCGCTGAAACTCCGCAGCCGCCGGGATACCCTGCTGGCTTTGGCAGCCGGGGTGGTGCTGGCTGTGCACTGGACGGCCTTTTTCCTCTCGGTGCAGCAGGCATCGGTGGCCGTGGGCACCCTGACCTATTCCACCTTTCCCCTGTTCGTCACCTTTCTGGAACCGCTGATTTACAAGGAGCGGCTGCGCCCGGCCGGGGTGGGTCGGGCGGTGCTGCTGCTGGCGGGGGTACTCATCACGGTGCCCGCCTTCTCCCTCACCGACCGTGCCACCCTGGGCGTCGCCTGGGGGATGCTCTCCAGCCTGGCCTACGCCGTGCTGACGTTGTGCAACCGCCGCCTGTCCGCGGCTTACCCGGCCCGGGTGGTCTGCCTGTATGAGCAGGGCACCGCCGCCCTGGTGCTGCTGCCCGCTTTTTTCCTGGTGCGGGCGGCCTGGACCCCCGGCAGCCTGGCGGGGGTGGCCCTGATCGGATTTGTTTGCACCGCCCTGGCCCACACCCTGTATGTGGCGGCCCAGAAAGGGGTCACCGCCCGCACGGCGGGGCTGGTATCCGGGCTGGAGACGGTCTACGGCATCCTGTATGCCGCCCTGCTGCTGGGGGAGCTGCCCACCCTGCGGGAACTGCTGGGCGGGGCCCTCATTCTGGGGGTGGCGGCCCGGGCGACCCTGCACCCGGAAAAGGGAAGAAATCAATGAAAATGCGCCCGCCCGGGGCTATGCCCCGGGCGGGCGCATGGCATCCGGGCCCTGTCAGGTCCGGTTCCGCTCGGCGTTCATGATGTACAAAAGACGGTCGTTG
>CAUEKL010000177.1 GCA_959018215.1 uncultured Gemmiger sp. | reverse complement strand
GGGAATGCTGGTCTCAAAGTAGTTGCGGGCGATGATCATGTTGGATACCGCCACGCCGCCGGGCAGGAACATGGCAAAGATGGTGTTGATGAGGCCGGTGTCCTTGACGATCAAATAGGTGGGGATCAGGCCGCCGCCGAAGTACATGGTGATGACAAAGAAGATGTTGAAGAACTTGCGGCCCGGCAGGTCCGGGTTGGACAGCGGGTAGGCGGTGATATAGATCATGACCACCGAGAAGAGGGTGCCCACCACCGTGTACTTGATGCTGTTCCAGTAGCCGATGAGGATGCTGTCGTCCGAAAAGACGGCGGCGTATCCGTCCAGGGTGAACTGGCTGGGCAGCAGGAAGGTCTTGCCGGCGTACACGTCATAGGGGTCGGAGAAGGAGGCCACCAGAATGTAGTACAGCGGATAGGCGACCAGCAGCATGATGACAACACTGAGGACCACCAGGATCACATCGCTGGCCTTGTCCGAAAGGCCGCCGGGGCGCTTGCCCAAAGCCTTGGTTTTGGCTGACATTGCTCTTTCCTCCTTTACACGAACTGGACGTCGCCGGCCTTTTTGGCAATGCGGCTGACGATGATCAGCAGGACGATGTTCACCGCTGTGTTGAACAGACCGATGGCCGTGGAGTAGCTGTACTCCGCCCCCAGAATACCTTGTTCGTACACATAGACGGCGATGATGTCGCTGACGGACTTGTTCAGGTCTGTCTGCAGCAGGTAGACCTTTTCAAAGCCCACATTCATCAGGTTGGAGGCGCTGAGGATCAGCTGCAGCACCGCCATGGGGATCAGAGCGGGCAGGTCGATGTGCAGGATGCGCTGGAACACCGAGGCGCCGTCCACCTTGGCCGCCTCATACAGGGAGGTGTCCACGCTGGAGAGGGTGGCCAGGTAGATGATGGTGCCCCACCCGGCTTCCTGCCAGATACCGGAGGCGATGTAGATGGTGCGGAACATGGAGCTCTGGTTGATGAAGTCGATGCTGGTGCCCAGCAGCAGGTTGATCAGACCGCCGGAAGGGCTGAGGAAGATGCGCAGCATGCCGCAGATGATCATGGTGGAGATGAAGTGGGGGGCATACAGGATGGTCTGCACCACCCGCTTGAGCTTGTGGAAGCGCAGCTGGTTAAGGGCCAGGGCCAGGACGATGGGCACCGGGAAGCTCCACAGCAGACTGTACAGGCTCAGCAGCACGGTGTTGACGATCATCCGGCCGCAGTTGGGCGAGGTGAAGAACCGCTCGAACCATTCAAAGCCGACCCACTGGCTGCCCCAGATGCCCCGGCTGGCCTTGAAGTCACGGAAGGCGATCTGGATGCCGTACATGGGGCCGTACTTATAAATGATGGTGATGATGACCGGCACCAACAGCAGCAGGTACAGCTGCCAGTTTTCGGCCAGGCGCATTTTGAGCGGCTTGCGATGCACCGAGGGTGCCGGATCTCTCTTTTTACCGAAAGAGAACCGCTTCCTCTCTTTGGCAGCCGCAGACGGATTACTCATGCGATTTCCTCCTTTTCATACGGTACAGGGTTGCGGGGCGGGCGAGAAGCTCTTGCTTTCGTGAATCGTTTCACGCTTTTCGTGAAACAAAAATAACACGTTTTCCGGACTTCGTCAATAGGAAACGGGAAAAAATCAGGAGTTCATTGAACATTTTAGCGTGTTCAACAAAGTCAAGCCTATGTTTTTTGGCGGTTTTGACAAGGAATCACCGGACACGCCCTGAGAGTTCTTTTCATGAACTTTATCATAATTTTCATGAAGCATATTTACTTTTCACCAAGTTCATGATACAATATACGCAGATTCACCAGGACCCGCCGTCGGCCTTCCTTTATGGATTTCATTCCTTCACAAACAGGAAGGCGCCGCCGGTGTGCCGGGGTCCGGAAAATTTATAAGGAGGGTATGTATGCGCAGCAAACAAGCCACCACCATGAGTGACGTGGCGCGGGAAGCAGGCGTTGCCCTGGGCACGGTCTCCAAGGTCCTGAACGGACGGCCCGTGGGGGAAGAATATCGCCTGAAGGTGGAAGCCGCCGTCAAAAAGCTGGATTACCAGATCAACCCCAGCGCCAAGGCACTCAAAAGTAACCGCAGCGGGTTCATCGCCCTGATCATTCCCGATACCACCACCCCGTTTTTCGCCCTGCTGACCCAGTACGTCAACCTTTCGCTGGAAAAGCGCGGGTATAAGATGATGCTCTGTTTCACCGGGCGGGATTCGGTGCGGGAGCAGGAGTTCATCCGGATGGTGCACCGGCATCAGGCGGACGGCATCATCGCCCTGACCTACACCCCCGACCTGCAGATCCCCGCCGGGATTCCCTTTGTGACCATCGACCGCTTTTTCAGCGTGGATGTGCCCTGCATCGCCTCCGACAATTTCGGCGGCGGACGGCTGGCCGCCCAGAAGCTGGCCGAGTTGGGCTGCAAACGCCTGGCCTGCCTGCGCATCGGCTCCACCCTGGTCAATGAACCCAGCAAGCGCAAGGACGGTTTTGTCAGCGGGTGCATGGAGCTGGGCATTCCCTTTGAAGTATGCAATCTGCCCGACGGGTCTCCCCTGTCCGCCTTTGAGGTCTTTCTGAAGCGGAGCATCCTGGACACCGATACCCCTGTGGACGGCATCTTCTGCGGCAACGATCTGCAGGCCTGGCAGGTGGTCAACATGCTGCGCCGCCTGGGCTGCCGGGTGCCGGAGGAGGTACAGGTCATCGGCTTTGACGGCACCCGCATGTTCGGGGACCAGGACTACATCTGTTCCACCATCGTGCAGCCGGTACCCGACCTGGCGGAAACGGCGGTGAGCATGGTCCTTTCCAACGATTTCAAGGGGCTGCCGCCTCTGATCTGCCTGCCGGTGCGGTATCAGCCCGGCGGCACCACCCGGGACAGCAGCAAGACGGAGGCATAAAGGAAGATGACTTTCAACATTTTTCGTCCCTTCGGCAGCGAGGAACCCCGGCGGGATGCCCGGGGACGTCTGATCGGCATCGACCGCTATCAGGACGTGCTGGGCCGCAACTGGAAACGGTTTTTGCTGTCCGGCCTGTGCGCTGTGGGGGGATTTCTTCCCTTTGCGGCCGGGGTGGCCTACGCCATTCTCAGCAGCAGCGTACTGGTGCTGATTCCCGCCGCTCTTGTGGGCGGCGCCATTGCCGGGCCCTTTCTGGCCGGGCTGTACGATACCATCCTGCGGGCTTTGCGGGACGCCCCCGGCAGCTGGAGCCGGAACTACCGCAAAGCCCTGAAGCAGAACTGGCGCGGCTCCCTGCTGCCCGGTGCCCTCACCGGCCTGTTCCTGGCCGCCGGCGCCTTTGCGGGCATGATGCTGTTCGCCTGGTCCAAGGTCTGGCCTTCGGCGGGAACCATCTGCCTCTACCTGTTCAGCTGGCTGCTCTTCTTCCTCATTTCCACCCTGTACTGGACACAGCTGGTCCTGTTTGAGCAGCGCAGTGCCATCCGGCTGCGCAACCTTCTGCTCTTTACCCTTACTTATTTCTGGCGGGTGCTGGGCACCAGTGCCCTGCAGCTGGTGTTCTGGCTGCTGATGGTGCTGTTTGCCCCCTGGACACTGCTTCTGCTGCCGGTGGCGGCCGTCTGGTTCATCCTGTTTGAGACCCTGTTCCTGCTGTATGACGACCTGGAAAAAGCCTTCCGGCTGGAAGAGCAGATCGCCGAACAGTTTCCCGATCAACCTGTGCGGCGGGATTGACCTGCGCACATTTTGAATATCATGACAAGGAGATTTTTGCTATGTATGATGTCGTTGCTCTGGGCGAACTGCTGATCGACTTCGCCCCCGTATCCACCGATGAATCCGGTTATCCCACCATCAAGGCCCAGCCCGGCGGCGCACCGGGCAACTTTCTGGCAGCCTTGCAGAAATACGGCTGCTCCACGGCGCTGATCGGCAAGGTGGGCGCCGACAGTTTCGGCAAGCTGCTCATGGGCACCATGACCGAGAAGGGCATCTCCACCCGGGGTATCCTGGCCGACCCCAAGGTCTTCACCACCCTGGCCTTTGTCACCCTGGACGCCACCGGCAACCGGGAATTCAGCTTTGCCCGCAAGCCCGGCGCCGACACCTGCCTGACCGCCGAGGAGCTCCCCTACGACCTGCTGGACGAATGCTCGGTCTTCCACTTCGGCACCCTGAGCCTGACCAGCGAACCCGCCCGCACCGCCACCCAGAAGGCGGTGGCCTACGCCAGGGAGAAGGGCAAGCTCATCAGCTTTGACCCCAACCTGCGCAAGCCCCTTTGGGCCAATGACGAGGCCGCCAAGGAACAGATCGAGTGGGGGCTGCACCAGTCCGACATCGTGAAGATCAGCGATGAGGAGATCGAATTCCTGTGGGGTCTTTCTCCCGAAGAAGGCGCCCGGAAGCTGCTGAAAGAATACGGTGTCCGGCTGGTCTACGCCACCCTGGGCCCCAAGGGCAGCCATTTCGCCAACCGCAACGGCTGCGGCGAAGTTTCCAGCCCCACCGGCATCCATGTGGTGGACACCACCGGCGCCGGAGACATCTTCGGCGGCAGCGCCATGAGCCGGTTCCTGCGTTTGGGCAAGGCGCCGGAGGAGCTGACCGTGGAGGAGATGCGGGCGGTCACCCGGTTTGCCTGCTGCGCCGCTTCCCTGTCCACCCAGACCCACGGCGGCATCAACAGTGTGCCGGAGGAACAGGCCGTGGAGGCCATCCTGTAACTTGCCGGCATCCGCCCTGCTGACTTTTTCTGTTCGTTTATCACTCCTTTCGGCAGCCTTGCTGCGGCCGGAAGGAGTTTTTTTTCTTTGTTTTTTCGGCTTTGTTAGACACAATTTGCAGCGGTGTACAACCATGAAAAAACGCTCTCGCCAGTTTCAACAATTCATCGAAAAATCGTTGAAATCCGCCCTGTTTTTGCTTCCGCCACTTTGGGGAAACCGGGACAAAAGTTTCCCTTTGTACAATCCGCCTTGCGCCTTCCCGCCCCCGAAGCAGCGGGCGGGAGCATTGAAATTTCAACGAATATATGCTAATATTTCCTATAGCATCCGAAGGGCGGGCATTTGCTGCCGTTTTGCCCCCGATGACTGCCCC
>CAUEKL010000176.1 GCA_959018215.1 uncultured Gemmiger sp. | reverse complement strand
GACGGCGCCAACATCCTGATCCTCTCCGACCGGGAGATCGACGAATACCATGTGGCCATTCCCAGCCTGCTGGCCGTAGGTGCTGTTTCCAAGTACCTGGTGCGCACCAAGAAGCGCACCGCCATGGCTCTGGTGCTGGAAAGCGGCGAACCCCGCCTGGTCCACGACTTTGCCACCCTGCTGGGCTACGGCGCCTGCGCCATCAACCCCTATCTGGCACAGCAGACCATCCGCCAGCTCATCGACGAGAAGCTGCTGGACAAGGACTACTACGCTGCCGTGGAAGACTACAACCATGCTGTGCTGGCCGGCATCGTGAAGATCGCCTCCAAGATGGGCATTTCCACCATCCAGTCCTACCAGGGCAGCCAGATCTTCGAGGCTCTGGGCATCAGCAAGGAAGTCGTGGACAAATACTTCACCAACACCGTCACCCGTGTGGGCGGCATCACCCTGAAGGACATCCAGGACGACCTGGAAGAACGCCATCAGAAGGCCTATGATCCCCTGGGTCTGGGTACCGACACCGAACTGCCCAGCCTGGGCCTGCACAAGTTCCGCAGCGGTCCCCAGGCGGAGCAGCACCTGTACAATCCCCAGACCATCCATCTGCTGCAGCAGGCCTGCTGGACCGGCGACTATTCCAAGTTCAAGGCCTACACCGAAGCCATCGACAACACCGGCTCCGATGAGATGCATCTGCGCAGCCTGCTGACCTTCCGTTACCCCGAACAGGGCGTGCCCATCGACGAGGTGGAGAGCGTGGACAGCCTGGTCCGCCGCTTCAAGACCGCGGCCATGAGCTACGGTGCCCTGTCTGCCGAAGCCCACGAGTGCATGGCCATCGCCATGAACCGTCTGGGCGGCAAGAGCAACACCGGCGAAGGCGGCGAGTTTGAGGACCGCTACGGCACCGAACGGAACTCTGCCATCAAGCAGGTGGCCTCCGCCCGTTTCGGCGTCACCAGCAAGTACCTGGTTTCCGCCAGCGAGATCCAGATCAAGATGGCCCAGGGCGCCAAGCCCGGTGAGGGCGGCCAGCTGCCCGGCGGCAAGGTTTATCCCTGGGTTGCCAAGACCCGTCACTCCACCACCGGTGTGGGCCTGATCTCTCCCCCGCCTCACCATGACATCTACTCCATCGAGGACCTGGCCCAGCTGATCTACGACCTCAAGTGCGCCAACCGCAAGGCGGCCATCAACGTCAAGCTGGTCAGCGAGGCCGGTGTCGGCACCATCGCCGCCGGCGTGGCCAAGGCCGGCGCTGAGGTCATCCTGATCTCCGGCTTTGACGGCGGCACCGGTGCTGCTCCCAACAACTCCATTCACAACGCCGGTCTGCCCTGGGAACTGGGCATCGCCGAAGCGCACCAGTGCCTGATCATGAACGGTCTGCGCAGCCGCGTTCGCATCGAGGCAGACAGCAAGCTGATGAGCGGCCGTGATGTGGCCATCGCCGCCATGCTGGGCGCCGAGGAATTCGGTTTCGGCACCGGTCCCCTGGTGGCCATGGGCTGCGTCATGATGCGTGTGTGCAACCTGGACACCTGCCCCATGGGCATCTGCACCCAGAACCCCGAGCTGCGCCGTAACTTCAAAGGCAAGCCGGAATATGTCATGAACTTCATGCGGTTCATGGCCCAGGAACTGCGGGAATACATGGCCCGCCTGGGCGTACGCCGTCTGGAAGACCTGGTGGGCCGCACCGACCTGCTGGCCATCAAGGAAGAGCCTGCCGGCAGCCGTGCCAGCGAACTGGACCTGACCCCGCTGCTGAGCAACCCGCTCATCGAGAACACCAGCATTCATTTCGATCCCAAGGATGTCTACAACTTCGGCCTGGAAAAGACCCCCGACATGAAGGTCCTGATGAAGAAGTTCAAGAAGAGCTTCGACATGGCCGAGCCCAAGCCCGCCCGCGTGGAACTGACCGTGGGCAACACCGACCGTGCTTTCGGCACCATCTTCGGCAGCGAGATTACCGCCAAGTTCGGCAATACCCTGCCGGATGATACCTTCCATGTGCTGTGCCACGGCTGCGGCGGTCAGAGCTTCGGCGCGTTTCTGCCCAAGGGCCTGACCCTGGAGCTGGAAGGCGACTGCAACGACTATCTGGGCAAGGGTCTTTCCGGCGGCGAGATCGTGGTGTATCCGCCCAAGAGCGTGACCTACGACCGCAGCCAGAACATTGTCATCGGCAACGTGGCCCTGTATGGCGCCACCAGCGGCAAGGCTTTCATCAACGGCGTGGCCGGCGAACGCTTCTGCGTGCGTAACTCCGGCGCCACCGCCGTGGTGGAAGGCGTGGGCGACCACGGCTGCGAATATATGACCGGCGGCACCGTGGTGGTGCTGGGCAAGACCGGCAAAAACTTTGCGGCCGGCATGAGCGGCGGTATCGCCTATGTCCTGGACGAGGACTGGGACTTCTACCAGCGCGTCAACAAGGACATGGTCAGCCTGGAGCCTGTGGAACACAAGTACGATGTGGCTCTGCTGAAAGATCTGATCCGCGAACATGTGGAGCGCACCGGTTCGCCCCGCGGCAAGGAGATCCTGGATGATTTCGGTTCTTACCTGCCGCGCTTCAAGAAGGTCCTGCCTCACGACTACGACAAGATGCTGCGCCTGATTGCCCAGATGGAAGAGAAGGGTGAGGACAGCGAGCAGGCCCAGATCGAAGCCTTCTACGCTATGAAGAACGCCAAATAAGGAGGGCATATCCATGGGAAAACCGACCGGATTTTTGCAGATCGAACGGCAGACCAGCACCGAGCTGCCGCCGGAAGAACGCATTTGCAACTTTAACGAATTTCATCTGCCCCTGCCCTCTGATGAACAGCAGGCCCAGGGTGCCCGCTGCATGGACTGCGGCGTGCCTTTCTGCCAGAGCGGCATGATGGTGGGCGGCATGGCCAGCGGCTGCCCGCTGAACAACCTGATTCCTGAGTGGAACGACCTGGTGTATCAGGGCCGCTGGGACCTGGCGCTGCATCGTCTGCGGGCCACCAACCTGTTCCCCGAATTCACCAGCCGGGTCTGCCCGGCCCTGTGCGAGGCAGCCTGCACCTGCGGCATGGCCACGGGCAATCCTGTCACCGTCAAGGAAAACGAACATGCCATTGTGGAGTACGGCTATGAGCACGGTCTCATCCAGCCCGAACCGCCCGCTGCCCGCACCGGCAAGAGCGTGGCCGTGGTGGGTGCCGGCCCTGCCGGCCTGGCTGCGGCCGATCTGCTGAACCGCCGCGGTCACAGCGTCACCGTCTTTGAACGGGAGGACCGCGTGGGCGGCCTGCTGATGTACGGCATCCCCAACATGAAGCTGGAGAAATCCGCCATCGACCGCCGTGTGGCCATCATGAAGGCGGAAGGCATCGAGTTCGTGCTGAACACCAACGTGGGTGTGGATATCAGCAAGGAAGAACTCGCCAGCCGCTATGACGCAGTGGTATTGTGCTGCGGCGCCAAGCAGGCCCGCGACCTGGCCGTTCCGGGCCGGGAAGCCGAGGGCATCTACTTTGCGGTGGATTACCTGACCAGCGTTACCCGCAGTCTGCTGGATTCCAACTTCGCGGACGGCCGTGCCATCTCCGCCGAGGGCAAGCGTGTGCTGGTCATCGGCGGCGGCGACACCGGCAATGACTGCGTGGGTACTGCCATCCGCCAGCATTGCGCCGATGTGCTGCAGCTGGAAATGATGCCCTGTCCCCCGGCCCAGCGCGCCCCCGGCAACGACTGGCCGGAATGGCCCCGTGTCCTCAAAACCGACTACGGCCAGCAGGAAGCCATTGCGGTGTTCGGCCGCGATCCCCGAGTCTACCAGACCACGGTGAAGGAATTCCTGAAGGGCGAGGACGGCCGCGTATACGGTGCGGTTCTCTCCAAGCTGGAAAGCCGTGTGGTGGACGAAGCCACCGGCCGCCGCGCCATGGTCCCTACCGGCGAGGAAGAAACGGTGGAATGTGAGCTGGTTCTCATTGCTGCCGGCTTTACCGGCTGCGAGAGCTACACTGCCGAGGCCTTCGGCGTTGAGCTTACTCCTCGTGGCTGTGTTGCCGACCACAACTTTGCCACCAATGTGCCGAATGTCTTCACCTGCGGCGATATGCGCCGTGGCCAGAGCCTGGTTGTCTGGGCTCTGCGGGAAGGCCGCGATACCGCCGCTGTGGTGGACCGTTTCCTGATGGGGTATACAAACCTGTAATCATGAAATAAAATGCGCAGAGCGCCTCTGTGTTGCCTTTCCGGCAATACAGGGGCGCTCCTTTATATTCGTATCAGTTCCTTATCGTGTTATCCTGTTCTTCAGAACCAGTTCCTGTCTGTGTACCTGCTTTTTCCTGCTGCCAACGGCTTCACATTTCGGTAATGAACTTGTGGACAGGGTATTGCCGGATATCCACAGGGGCGCCTCCGGCATAGGCCGCCAAAGCGGCGTTTACCAATGATCGGCATTCCAAAGGAAGATGCCGCAGCCCCCACTCCCCTCCTTCTTGTTTGGAGAGAAGTCGGCCATCTTCCAGGCAGGCCAGGGCACGGCAAAAATTCAGGATATAGTAGACCGGCTGACCTTCCATGTATTTGGCTGCATCTGTCAGGTCCCCCTGTATACTGTCCAGCATCCATAGACGTGGAATTGGTGCAAATACCTGCCTTGCAGGAGCCTCAACAGAGCTATTCCTCTGGACCGTACCATGAGTTCCAGGGCCTTAGGTGGACACAGCGGCTGTAGGGCAAGGCATGGTATCGATCATTGCGGTTTTCGCCGATCTCCCCAATGGCCCATCGGTCACGACCAGACAATCTACATCCCCGGTATTCCAGCTGAAACAGCCCATGGCGACAGAACCATGTACGTAAATGCCTGTCAAATTTTCGCCTAAAGCGTCCTCCACTGTATCGCAAAGCCGCCTGATGGGCAGGGACAAACGGCGCTGTTCCTCTGGTTTCTGCATGTCTGTTTCCTCCCTTATGGCGGCGAAAAAGCGATATAAAAAAGAAATCCGAACCTCTTACCATAAAGGCTTGAGATTCGGATTTTCTTGGTGACCCGTACGGGAATCGAACCCATGTTAACGGCGTGAGAGGCCGCTGTCTTAACCGCTTGACCAACGGGCCATAATAA
>CAUEKL010000175.1 GCA_959018215.1 uncultured Gemmiger sp. | reverse complement strand
GTACGCGGTGAGCGATTTTTCCCTGCGCATCCGGGACGGGGAGTTCGTGGTCTTTGTAGGCCCTTCGGGCTGCGGCAAATCAACCACCCTGCGGATGATCGCCGGGCTGGAGGATATCTCCAAGGGGGAACTGTGGATCGGGGATGAGCTGTGCAACTACGCCGAACCCGGGGAACGGGACCTGTCCATGGTGTTCCAGAACTATGCCCTGTATCCCCAGATGTCGGTGTACGACAACATGGCCTTCTCCCTGTCGGTGCGCAAGGTCCCCAAAAAGGAGATCCGCCGCCGTGTGGAGGAAACCGCCGAGATGCTGGGCATCTCCAACCTGCTCAACCGCCGCCCGTCGGCCCTCTCCGGCGGGCAGAAACAGCGGGTGGCCATCGGCAGCGCCATCATGCGCAAGCCCAAAGCCTTCCTGATGGACGAGCCCCTGTCCAACCTGGACGCCAAGCTGCGCACCCACATGCGGGTGGAGCTGGCGGACCTGCATCACAAACTGGGCGTTACCACCATCTACGTTACCCACGACCAGACCGAGGCCATGACCCTGGCCGACCGCATCGTGGTGATGAAAGCGGGGTACATCCAGCAGGTGGCCACCCCCATCGACCTGTACAACCATCCCACCAACATGTTTGTGGCAGGTTTTATCGGCTCTCCGGCCATGAACTTCCTGCGCGGGCAGGTCAAGCGGGCAGGGAAGGGCGCAGCCTTCCTTACCGAGGGTGGACAGATCTTCCCCCTGACCGAAGACCAGGCCCATGTGCTGTGGCCCCAGCATGACAACCGGGCCCTGGTGCTGGGCATCCGCCCGGAAGACATCTACGCAGTCCCGGCCCATGCAGGCCCGGTCTGCGGTGAGATGCAGGGCACCGTTACCGCCTGTGAATCCCTGGGCAACGAAGCCATTCTCCACCTGGAGAACGAGGACGGTGAGTTTGCCGCCCGGGTGGCCCCGGACCACGGCGCTGTGGCAGGCAAGGAAGCAACCCTGTACCTGAATATGGCCAACGCCCACTTCTTTGACGGCGAAACCGAACAGAATCTTTTCTATCAGTGGAGGAACGAAGCATGAAAGCAATTGCGGAAAAATGTAAAGGCTGCAGCCCTTATGCCTATCTGATCCCCTGTTTCGCTATCTTTGCCATGTTTTTGTTTTACCCCTTCATCAAGACCATCTACCTCAGCATGTTCCTCACCGACAAGCTGGGCCGGGCCAAGATTTTTGTGGGGGCACAGAACTATATTGATCTGCTCACCTCCGAAAGCTTTTACAACAGCATCATCGTCACCCTGATCTTTGTGGTCATCGTGGTGTTCGGCAGCATGCTGCTGGGACTTGTGACGGCGGTGCTGTGCAGCAAGACCTTCCCGGGCATCCGGGCTTTCAGCACCTCCTACGCTCTGCCCATGGCCATCGCCTCCAGCGGCGCGGCCATGATCTTCAAGGTCATCCTGAATCCCACCATCGGCCTGTTCAACAAGGTCACCGGTCTGGACATCAACTGGATCAGCGACCCCCGCTACGCCCTGATCTGCGTGGCTGTGCTCACCGCCTGGCTGAACAGCGGCATCAACTTTCTGTACTTCTCTGCGGGCCTGGGCAATATTGACGAGTCCATCTACGAGCGCGCCTCGGTGGACGGCGCCAGCGGTATCCAGAAGTTCTTCCGCCTGACCCTGCCGGGACTCAGCCCCATCATGTTCTATACCCTGGTGGTCAACATCATCCAGGCCTTCCAGTCCTTCGGCCAGGTCAAGATCCTGACCCAGGGCGGCCCCGGCGAATCCACCAACCTGATCGTCTACTCCATCTACCGCGACGCCTTCTTCAACTATAAGTTCGGCAGCGCGGCGGCGCAGTCCGTGATCCTGTTCCTCATCATCATGGCGCTGACGCTGGTCATGTTCAAGGTCGAAAAGAAGGGAGTCAAATACTGATGGATACCACTGCAGTCCTCAAGTCAACCACGGGTGCCACCCTCCACCGCGCCGATTACACCGCGGAGGAACTGGCCGCCCTGCACCGCCGCATGGGCCTGGCGGCTCTGCGCCGCCGCCGCATCCGCACCGGGGTGCTGATCGTGCTCAACGTCATCATGGCGCTGTTCATCCTCTTCCCGCTGCTGTATGCGGTCAGCGTCTCCCTCATGCCCGGCGAGGAACTCTTCACCATGGAGATGAACCTGCTGCCCAAACATCCGGATTTCGGCAACTACATCCGCGCCTGGACCCAGGTGCCTCTGCTGCGCTTTGTGCTCAACTCCTTTATCGTGGCGGGCTGCATTACCCTGGGCCAGATCATCACCTGTTCCCTGGCAGCCTTTGCCTTCTCCTTCCTGAACTTCAAGGGCAAAAATGTGCTGTTCATGCTGGTCATGGCCACCATGATGGTCCCCGGCGAAGCCACCATCATCTCCAACTACCTGACTGTCAGCTCCCTGGGCATCCTGGATACCTACCTGGTGCTGATCCTGCCCTCCCTGACCTCCGCCATGGGCATCTTCCTGTTCCGCCAGTTCTACATGACCTTCCCCATGTCCCTGTATGAATCCGCCAAGCTGGACGGCTGCGGCAACCTGCGGTTCATCGTCAGCATCCTGCTGCCCCTGACCAAGTCGGCCATCGGTGCCATGTCGGTGTACACCTTCATCAACGCCTGGAACATGTACATGTGGCCTCTGCTGGTCACCGGCTCCCAGGAAATGCGCACCGTCCAGATCGGCATCAGCATGCTGGACAACACCGACGCCCAGTCGGTCACCCTGATGATGGCCGGTGTGGTTTCGGTCATCATTCCCAGCATGGTCATCTTCATTGCCGGTCAGAAACAGCTCATCAAGGGGATGTTCTCCGGCGCTGTGAAGGGCTGAGCTTGCTGTTGCGGCGGGATGTCCCGCCTGACATAGATTTCTGTTGACAAATGTGATATTGTAGGAGAGTGTAAGATGAAAGCCAAAAAGATTCTGGCCGGCCTGATGGCCGCCGCCCTCGTCGCCGTGCCCCTGGCGGGCTGCGGCTCCACCCAGAGCAGCACCGCCACCGCCGACACCGCCGGCACGGCGGCTGACACCGAGGCCCAGGCCGCTGCCCAGCTCATCGGGGACGACTTCAGCACCCTGGACACCACCGGCACCCCCATCACCTTCTGGCATTCCATGGGCGGCGTCAACGGCGAAGCCATGACCGCTCTGGTGGACAAATTCAACCAGGAAAACCAGTACGGCATCACGGTGGAAGCGGTCTACCAGGGCAGCTACGATGACGCCATCAACAAGCTCAAGAGTGCCCAGATCGGCAACATGGGCGCCGACCTGGTCCAGATCTACGACATCGGCACTCGCTTTATGATCGACTCCGGCTGGGTGGTGCCCATGCAGCAGCTTATCGACGCTGCCGGGTATGACCTGTCCCAGATCGAGCCCAACATCGCCGCCTACTACACCACCGACGCGGGGCTGTATTCCATGCCTTTCAACTCTTCCACCCCGCTGCTGTACTACAACAAGGACATGTTTGACGATGCCGGCATCACCGAAGTGCCCACCAGCCTGGAGCAAATTGCCGAAGTGGGCGACCAGCTGAAGGAAAAGGCCGGTACCCAGGAAGTGCTGGCCATGAGCGTGTACGGCTGGTGGTTCGAGCAGTTCCTGTGCAAGCAGGGCCTGGAGATGGTGGACAACGGCAACGGCCGCACCGCTCCCGCTACCAAGGTCGTCTTTGACGAGAACGGCGGCGCGCTGAACATCCTCAACGCCTGGAAGAAACTGTACGATGAAGGCTACGCCCCCAACGTGGGCCGCAGCGGCAGCGACACTGCCACCACCGACTTCACCTCCGGCAAGGCGGCCATGATGCTGGGCTCCACCGCGTCCCTGAAGCAGGTGCTCCAGGATACCGGCGACTCCTTTGAGGTGGGCACCGCCTACTTCCCGTCGGTCTCTTCCTCCGATGAAGGCGGTGTGTCCATCGGCGGCGGCTCCCTGTGGGCGCTGAACAACAACGACCCCGTCAAGCTGGCGGCCACCTGGCGCTTCATTGAGTTCCTGATCTCCCCCGAATCCCAGGCATACTGGAACGCCCAGACCGGTTACTTCCCGGTGACCACCGCCGCTGCGGAGGAGGACGTGTACAAGCAGAACATGGAACAGTATCCCCAGTTCCAGACCGCCATTGACCAGCTGCATGACTCGGCGCCCCAGTACGCCGGTGCCCTGCTCAGCGTCTTCCCCGAATCCCGCCAGATCGTGGAAACCGAGATCGAGGAGATGCTCAACGGCAGCCAGAGCGCGGAGGACGCCGTCAAGGCCATCACCGAACAGGTCAATGACTCCATCGAAAACTACAACCTGATCAACGGATAACCCATACAAAGAGCACTGACCGGGAAAGGCACGGCTTTTCCCGGTTTTTGTGCAGGAAAGGAAACCTGGTATATGAAAAATGTAAAGGTATACGCCCATCGCGGCGCCAGCGCCTACGCACCGGAAAACACTCTGCCCGCCTTTCGTCTGGCCGAAGAACAGGGAGCCGACGGCATTGAACTGGATGTGCACCTGACCAAGGACGGAGAACTGGTGGTCATCCATGACGAAAAGCTGGACCGTACCACCAACGGCACCGGTCTGGTGAAGGACTACACCCTGGCCGAACTCAAGACCTTCTGTGCGGACAACGGGATGGACGGCTTTGCCGACGCCCGGATTCCCACCCTGCGGGAGGTCCTGGAGCAGGTCAGGCCCGGCAAAATGCTGGTGAACATCGAGCTCAAGACCGGCATTCTGTGGTATGAGGGTATCGAGAAAAAGACCCTGGACCTGGTGGCCGAACTGGGCATGCAGGACCGCATCATCTACTCCTCCTTCAACCATTACAGCATCGCCGAAGTGCGCCGCCTGGCCCCGGACGCCCAGACCGCCTACCTCTTCGGGGATATTCCCTGTGACATCGAGCAATACGCCGCCCGGCGGGGCGTGGGCGGACTGCATCCCGGCCTCTACTGTGTCAAGATGGGCAGCCTGCTCAAGACCTACCTGGACAGCGGCCTGGCCGTGCGTGTCTGGACCGGCAACGGGGCGGAGGACCTGCGCTGGCTCATGGGAGAGGGCGCCGATGTCATTACCACTGATCTCACACT
>CAUEKL010000174.1 GCA_959018215.1 uncultured Gemmiger sp. | reverse complement strand
AGATGCACCAGGACTGTTTTTCAAAGATGCTGGTTCGGTAACCCAGAGCCAACTCACTTGCCGGCAGGGTTTGCAGTTTCAGGTTCTCATCCAGAAATGAGACCCGATCCAGCACATCTTTCATTTCTCCGCCGTATGCACCGGCGTTCATATAGACAGCGCCGCCTATGGTGCCGGGAATACCGAATGCAAATTCCAGCCCGGTCAGATTCAGCTCCAGGGCTCGGTTGCAGACCGAGACGAGCAGAGAACCGGCACTGGCGGTCAGACGGGTCTTCCCATCAGACTGCTTTTGTGCGGTGGCCTGTGTTTTCAGATCGGTCAGGCAGATGACTGCGCCAGCAAAACCTTCATCCGCAAACAGGGTGTTGGAGCCATTGCCAAGCAAGTAGGTGCGCACACCGATCTGACGGCAGAGTTCCAGCGTGCGTGTCAGTTCCACTACGGTGCGCGGCTTGCAGAAAACCGAAGCAGGGCCGCCGATCCGGAACGTGGTATGGCGGTCCAGCGGTTCGTTATAAATACAGGGCAGCGCCTGAGCGCCCATCGCATCCAGCAGATCGGCAATCGGCTTTTGAATCATGCTTGCCCTCCCCTTCTGATTGATAGTGTGAACGGCTTTTTCAGATCGAATCTGCCAGGGCCGCTGCACCGATCACGCCCGCGTCATTGCGAAGCACGCAGGCAGTAATGACCGGATTGCGTCCGGTGGTGATGTTGTGGGTTTCCCGCTCCACATATTCGCGCACAGGTGCCAGCAGGACTTCCCCCTGATTGGATACACCGCCGCCGATGCAGATGACTTCCGGCTGGAAGGTATTGACCACATTGGCAATGCCGCAGGCAACATATTCCATCCAGGTTTCCACAACCTGCTTGCCGCAGGCATCTCCTGCTGCCATAGCATCAAAGGATGTCTTGGCGTTGACGTGGTCCAGGTCGCCGGCAATCTTCCACATTAGCGTATCGGGATTCTGTTTCATGGCTTCTTTGGTGTCCTCGCTCAAAGCGCGGGCCGAAGCATACCGTTCCCCACAGCCGCGGCGGCCGCAATTGCACAGACGGCCGTCCTGGCCAACTACCGTGTGGCCCATCCCTCCGGCCGCAAAATTGAATCCGCGCAGGATCTTGCCGCCCAGAATGATGCCACTGCCGATACCGGTGCCCAGGGTAATGATGACCGCATCCCGGTACCCTTTTGCGCCGCCGGCCAGATATTCGCCGAAAGCGGCCGCGTTGGCATCATTTTCCACGTAGACCTTGCAGCCCAGCAGCTGTTCCATATCCGGACCGAGATTCCAGTCATAATAACCGAAGTTGGTATTGTAGCCCACAAAGCCGGTGGTGAAGTTCACGCTGCCGGGGGTACCGATGCCAACATAGGCTACCTGAGAAAAATCAATTTTTCCTTCTTTGGCAACGGCACGGCACAGATCTGCCAGTGCGTGCTCCAGATCATCTGCCGGACGGGGCAGACGAGTTGCCCAGGTCAGCTTGGCCACAATTTCATATGTTTCATTCACAAGACCGGCAGTCATGGTGGTGCCGCCCAGGTCGATACCGATAGTATACTGGCTCATAACAAAATGCCTCCTATTTCTTGCGCGCATCCGCGATGATGGCGCTTCAGTTCCGCAACCAGATTTTCCACGCTGGCATTTACAATCAGTTCCTGCGGAAAACCAATCTCTTCCACCAAAGCAAACAAAGAGGTCATATTGTTCCGCAGCTGTCGGATGCTGTGAGCATCCGTGTCAAGAGAAATCCGGCAACCGTTTTTCAGGCAGGCTTTCAGCAAAGCCCGCATATTGGAGATACCGTCTTTGCGGACCTGAAAGGAATTGCCGTTGAGTTCCACAACCTTGTTGTTCCGGGCAAACGATTTGGTTACCAGATCATAATCATACCGATAATGCTGCTGTTCTGAGTGACCAATGCAGTCTACATAAGGATTTTCGGCCACACCCAGCCAGAGACGATTGGCCTCCTTTTCCGTCAAAAGTCCGGGAATACAGGGACTGTGGATGGAAGCCACCACCCAATCCTGGGCTGCCAGCATCCGGTCTGGCAGGTCCAATCCGCCTTTGGTGTCCATTACATTGACTTCCACCCCATATAACATAGCTACCTTGCCGATGGTACGAGGCATGGTGCACCAGTTTCCGAAATGCCAGATATGGGGTGAATCGGGCATGGAGGGGGCATGGTCGGTCAGGGCCAGGGCGCGATAGCCCAGCTTTTCGGCTTCGGCGGCCATTTCCAGCGCCGTATGGAAGGCGTGGGTGGCACACAGAGTATGAGTATGCAGATCGGCAATCACTTGCATGCGGGACGGTTCCTCACTTCATTATTTTGATTAAAAACCTGTGATATCATTTTGCAGGCCCAGACTGTTCAGCAGGTCCTGTGCGGCGTTGTAGCCCATTTCCTTCTGGCGGTTGTTGATGGCCGCCGTTTCCAGAATCACCGCCAGGTTACGGCCGGGCATAACAGGAATCAGCATGCTGGGAACATTGACCCCCAGAATGTCATAGCTGTCATGTTCCAGGCCTGTACGGTCATAGTTCTTGGTGCGCTCCCAGGGCTCCAGTTCCACGACCATCTCTACCTCAACGCTGTTCTTGACAGCACCGGCGCCGAACAGACGGGCCACATTGATGATGCCGATGCCCCGCAGTTCAATAAAATGGCGGATATTTTCGGGAGCCATACCCATGATTTTGCGGCTGGAAACCTTGCGCAGTTCCACCGCATCGTCGGCAATAAGCCGGTGGCCGCGCTTGACCAGCTCGATGGCCGTCTCGCTCTTGCCCACGCCGGAATCACCCAGAATCAGGATGCATTCGCCGTACACCGCCACAAGAACCCCATGCCGGGTAATACTCGGTGCCAGTTCAGTGTTCAGTGTGGTGATAAGGGTGATCATCAGAACCGAGGTCATTTCTTCGGATAGGAGCAGAGGAACACCATACTGCTTGGCAAACTCAAACATTTCCGGCGGCGGGGTCATGCCGCGGGACACGATAACAGCCGGCGGTACAAAGGAGAACAGCTTTTCCAGATGGGTACGGCGGATAGCCGGGTCAAGTTCTTCCAGATAAGAAAGTTCCGTCAGACCGATGATCTGGATACGGGTATTGTCGAAATACTGGTAATACCCTGCCAGCATGATACCGGGACGATAGACCTCTGCGGAATATACCTTGATTTCTTTCAGGTCTTTTGGGGTATAGGCGATTGCCAGGTTGGATTCTTCTGCCAGTTTGGCCAGCGTTACAGAGAATTGCGCCACGGGTGTTCTCCCCTTTCAAAAACGATATGCGGCAAAGCCGTCTGCTTTGCCAGATTTATTATTTATTATACCGTACGCACCTGTTTTTGTACAGAGATGCCCGCACAAATCGCTCCAAAAGTCAGCCTTTTGTCAGAGAAGCCACACCGGTCCGGACTTTTCCGTCCAGCCAGTACAGCCCTGTCGCTGCCAACGCGGTGAAAACCAGGTAGGCTACGAATAACAGTGCGGTGTCACGTCTGGACAGTGCTGCCAGATCGAACCCTTCCACAAGGCGCAAGATGATTACATGGTGCACCAGAAACACCGCATAGGAGTATTTCCCCAGCAGGGCGCACAGCCGCTGCACCGGGCTGAAAGCCACCACATCCGCCAGAAGAATCAGTGCTACAAAAACCACTGCGCCAAAAAGAGCACAAACAATCTTGGTATCCCAGCCTCCAAGCAGACACTGCAAAATCAGCAGTATGATCGCTGTACCGGCCAGCTGCACCTGTTTTTTTCGTGTGATTCCGACCAAAAGCATCCCCAGGAAGAATTCCGGCAGATGAATGGCCACCAGCCGGGCATCCCACCCGGATATATGGACCGTCACCCCGCCCAACCAGGTGACGGCAAACGTCAGCCATGGGCGCTTGCGGTATCCGTACAGCAGAAGCGGAAACAGAAGGTACAGAAAAAGGATACTGCCCAGGAACCATTCACCTACACAGGCAAAGTCCTGGCCCACCCAGCCGGCGGCCACGGCAAAGTTGTCCAGACCCAGAACGGTCAGAATCAGGGTGATGGTCCTGGCTCCGGCATAGTAGCCGGGACGGGTAACAAAGCGGATGGAAAAGCAAAGAAGCCATGCCAGCCAGAACATGGGATATACAGCCCGGAACCGCTTTTTGTAAAAGGCTTTGGTGTCAAAGTGTTCCGGTGCCGTGTAACACAGGGAAGCACCCGAAACGATAAAGAACAAGGTGGAACCAAAATCTCCAAGATAGATACCGAGAGGCAGGGTGCTGGTGAATATTTTGTGCGGCAAAGTGAAATATCCTGTTACCGATGCATTAAAATGGATGATCAGAATACTGATGAGTGCTACGGTGCGGATCAGGTCAAGATAAAAGAGCCGGGGTTTCTTCATTTGTCAGCCTCCTTGCGGGACAGCAGTGCATGCTTGAGGCGGCGGGCCAGCAGTTTGCCGGCTCCGCCCGGCGTCTGTACCTGCCACAGTGAGGCCTGGTACACATCGGTTCGGGATATAGCCTGCTCTTCCGATTCGGCATCTGCACTGTAATAACCGTTTTGCTGGGCCAGCAGGGAAAGCAGCCAGAAGTCTTTGCGTGTCTTCAGTGGCGGCAGGCCCTGGGGGAACGCACTGCCTCGGACCAGCAGACAGCCACCATTGGGAAGCGGCAGCGGCTGCGATTCATCCAGAGGTACCCCGATGTTCCAACGGTGCATACATTCTTTCACATAGGGCAGGTCTTCACGCCAGTTTTTCCATTTTATGCGGGCACATTCCGGGTACAGGGGTAAGGCTGCCCCCAGTATACCAAGCATGGGATACCGGTCAAAAAGGACAGCAGCAGCGGCCAAACGAGGGTCGTTTTCCTGCCAGCAACCAGTTTTCTCGTACCAGTGCGGTGTTGCGCTGCAAAAGAATGTCATGGGAAGGCAGTAGATTTGATCCGGCTGCAGCATCCTGCCATTTTGCAGATCATCTTTTTTAAGTATCACAGCCGATGCGCCGGTATCCGTCGGCAACCGGTAGTGCCAATGCAGATTCTGTGCCATGGCAGTCAGTGGTTGTGTCTGCAGAAGGCTGGAAACCAGTGCATCTACCGGAAAACCGGAACCGTTTTTTACGCAGTTGTACAAA